>JBGTDH010000218.1:0-4604 GCA_041748435.1 Pirellulales bacterium | reverse complement strand
CACCCCCCCCCACCCTACGGCTCCCAGCGCCGGATGCCAAACGGGGAACAGTTGGCTAGGCATCGTCAGGCCAACTCCAAACCAGTGAGCGTGCTGCTGCCGGGGCCGAACTGATCGGTGGCCACGCCAAACCGCTGCAGCATCGAGACGTACAGATTGCACAACGGCACGCGGCGACGAGCCTCTTGCGGATAGGCCTTATGCTCGCCGTGCTTGAATCCGCCGCCGGCCAGCAGGATCGGCAGATCGGTGTTGGTGTGGGAGTTGGCGTTGCCCATGCCGCTGCCGAGCAGGACCATCGTGCGATCCAGCAACGTGGCGTCGCTGGCCGGCTCGCGCAGGGTTTTCAGCTTCTCGAGGAAGCGGGCAAACTGCTCCATTTGATAACGCTCGATCTGCACCAACAGTTCAATGCTCTCCTCAAGCTGCCCATGATGGGACAGCGAGTGATATCCCTTGCGGATGCCCAGATCGGAGACGGCGAAGCTGCCGCCGATCTCCAACGTGGCCACGCGGGTGGAATCGGCCTGCAAGGCCAGGGCCAGCAGATCGTAAATGGCCGGCAGATCGCGCGAGAGGCCCTGATTCTCCGGCTCCGGATGATTGACCTGGGGCTTGGGGATCTTCTGCCAGCGGCGATCGAGTTCCAGCTTTTGCTCCACCTCACGGACCGAGGCCAGGTACTCGTCCAGCTTGGCGTTGTCTGTCCTGTTCAGTCGCCGGTTGAGCGCTTTGGCGTCTCCCCGCACGGCATCCAGAATCGAGGCTTCGCGGGCTATGCGATCGGCCGCCTTCCCACGCGCGGCGGGGTTGTCTTCCACGAACAGCAGGCGAAATAGCTCGCGCGGCCCGGGGATGGGCGTGATGCGCGTGCCGCTTCGGGTCCAACTCATCTGGCAGCCGCCGTGCAGTCCGTCTTCCGAGCCGATGGCCAAGGAGGGAAAGCGCGTCTGCGAGCCCACCAGCTCGGCGGCCCGTTGATCGAGACTAATGCCGCCCTCGGGTGAACCCTTGGCCTCGGACGACTTCACGCCGGTGAGAAATGTGTGAACGGCAAAGTGTCCACCCTTGAGTCCGTGATCCAGGTGGGAGAACAGCGTACACTCGCGGCGGTGCGCGGCCAGCGGCTCCAGCAGCGTCGAAAGCTTGTAATCGGGGCCGGTCTCCTCCGGCCAGAACGCGCCGGGATACATGCCGAATTCATTGCCGATGCATACCATCCGCCGCGGCGTGGCAGACTCCGCCGCTCGGAGCGCACCGGGCCAGGATTCCAAGGCAGGCAGGGCAATACACGCGCCGGCCGCTTTCAGAAACGCACGCCGCGGGAGCTTGATCACAGACATGGCAAAGCCTCGACAAGAACAACGGAGAGCCGCAAGCGACACTCCGTTCTAAACGCCGCCGGTGCGGCCTGCAAGGGCGAAATACAAGCGGCGCAATACAGTATCAGCCAACGCTTTCCATGTTTTAACAACAATTCAATTCGCTCTGCGGGAGGCGCGTTCGTAGAATGGGCCTGAATCAAATCTTGCCCGCGCGAGAGAACAAGGGTTGGGCCTCGCTACGGCAACCATCACACGCAGAGCGATTCAGGCGCCACGGGCAAGGTGGCAATAGTCGCGGCGTTGGGGCCATTGCAAGACAGACGATGACCGAAGGACAAGCAAGCACTCCTACATCTCCCGAGCAGTGGCACCGTTTCGCCCTGCTCGGCTTCGGGCTGACCTTGCTGTTGCTCCTCTTGGGCGGCGTGCTGGGCTACATCAACGCCGAACGCCTGGCCCATCATCGCCGTTGGGTCGATCATTCGCACCAGGTGCTGATGGAACTGGAAGGCCTGACGATCAGCCTCGTCGACGCCGAGACCGGGCAACGGGGCTATCTAATCACCGAGGAGGAGGGCTATCTCGAACCGTATACCGCTGGCGAGGCTGCCGCCCAGGATAAGCTGAGGCGGCTGCAGGAGCTCACGTCGGATAACACGGATCAGCAAGAGCGGTTGAAGGCGTTGCGGTCTCTGGTCGAGCGCCGCTTGGAAGTGCTGAATCAGAACATACAGCGGACGAAGCGTGGCGAAAAAGAAGCTGTCGTCCAAGCCATACGCAGCGGTCTCAGCAAGCAACTGATGGACGAATCGCGCGCTCGCATCGCGGAAATGGAGCAACAGGAACGCGCCCTGCTTGAGGCGCGTACGGAGGAAGCGCAAACCAGCCATCGCACGCTGCTGGCATTGATCAGTCTGAGCGCCGTCTCGGGCCTGGCGCTGGTCAGCGCCGTGTTCCTCCTCAGCCAGAGAAACGTCCGTCTGCATCAGCGCACCGCCCACACCATTGCCGAGCAACGGGAGCGGCTGCGCACCACGCTGGCGAGCATTGGCGATGCCGTCCTCTCCACCGATCTCGACGGGCGTGTTACGAACATGAACGCCGTGGCCGAGAGGCTCACCGGCTGGAAGAACCGGGAAGCACTCGGGCAGCCCTTGGAAGCCGTGTTTCGCATCGTCAACGAAACCACGCGTCAGCCGGCCGCGAATCCCGCCTCAAGGGCCCTGGCCGAAGGCGTGATCGTGGGCCTTGCAAATCATACCGTGTTGATCGCCAAGGACGGCACGGAGCGCCCCATCGACGACAGCGCCGCTCCCATCCGCTGCCAGGACGGAGAGATTGTGGGCTGCGTGCTCGTATTTCGCGATGTTACCGAGCGTCGCAAGGCAGAACGTCTGTTGGAGACCAGCGAAGCCCAGAGCCGGGCCGTGATCGAGACCTCGCTGGATTGCATTGTCACCATCGACCATCACAGCCGCGTGCTGGAGTTCAACCCGGCCGCCGAGCGCACCTTCGGTTACACCCGGCAAGAGGTGATGGGCCGCGATATCAGCGAGTTCATCATTCCGCCGGCGTTCCGGGAGCAGCACCACCAGGGCATGGCCCGATACCTGCAAACGGGCGAAGGACCGGTGCTTAACCGGCGTCTGGAGCTTGCGGCCGTGCGGCGGGATGGATCCGAGTTTCCCGTCGAGCTGACCGTGACCAGGAATCCCGCGGGGGGACCGCCGCGCTTTACGGCGCACCTGCGGGACATTACTGATCGCAAGCGCATGGAGAACGATCTGCGCCAACATGCAGCCGATATGTCCGAGACGGACCGCCGCAAGAACGAGTTCCTGGCCATGCTGGCGCACGAGCTGCGCAACCCGTTGGCGCCCATCCGCAACGCCGTGCAAATTGTGAAACTGGCGGGGGGGCACGACGCCGCCGTGGCTTCCGCCTCGGAGATGATGGAGCGGCAGCTTGGACAGATGGTCCGCCTGGTGGACGATCTTTTGGATGTCAGCCGCATCAGCCGCGGCAAGATCGAGCTGCGCAAGGAGCGGGTCGATCTAACCATGATTGTCCACAACGCCGTGGAGGCCACGCGGCCACTCTCGCAGTGCATGGCCCACCAGTTGGATGTCCACCTGCCGCCGCAGCCGATCTACCTGCATGCCGATCCGGCGCGTCTGACGCAGGTGTTGCATAACCTGCTCAACAACGCCTGCAAATTCACCGATGAAGGGGGCCGCATTTCCCTCAGCATCGAGCGCGAAGGAAGTCAGGCCGTTATTCGCGTGCGCGATAATGGCATCGGGGTCGCTGCCGAGCAATTGCCTCGCATCTTCGAGATGTTCATGCAAATCGATACGTCGCTGGAGCGCACCGTCGGCGGCCTGGGCATCGGCCTCACGCTGGTGAAGAATCTCGTCGACATGCACGAAGGGACCGTGGAGGTGCGCAGCGAGGGTCTCGGCCGGGGGTGCGAGTTCATCGTGCGGCTGCCGCTTGCAAAGGATGAAGGCGGAAGGATGAAGGATGAACCAGAATCTGACTCATCCTTCATCCTTCATCCCTCATCCTTTTCATCCAAACGCGTGCTGGTCGTGGACGACAACGTCGACGCCGCCACCACGCTGGCCATGCTGCTCAAGCTGCACGGCCATCAGACCCACACCGCGCACGACGGCGAGGAGGCCCTTCAATCGGCCGACGAGCTGCGCCCCGAGGTGATGCTGCTGGATATCGGGTTGCCCAAGCTCAACGGGTATGAAGTGGCCCGCCGGCTGCGGGAACAGCCGTGGGGGCGCGAGATTCTGCTCGTGGCGCTCACCGGGTGGGGTCAGGAAGAAGATCGTCAGCGCTCCAAAGAAGCCGGCTTCGACGGCCACCTCGTCAAGCCCGTCGATCTGGAAGCCCTCAAACGGCTGTTGGCCGCTAGGAATTGAGCGTTCGTAGTCCCGGCGTTTGGCGAGCGGGGTGGCGTAAGCCCCCTGGTTCGCGGCGCCGCGTTGTGGCACGGTCTCCCGACCGTGCCACCGTTTCGACCGAAGGTCTCCCGGCACCGGAAACACGTTCGCCACACGCGGGAGACCTGCGGTCGCAAGCGTGTGCGGGGTCAGGAGACCCTCGCACAACATAATGCACCAGGGGGCTTACGCCACCCCCGCTCGTCACCGCTCGCCTCCCGACATACTTTGTCCTTGACTTACCCGGTGGGCAACGATGCAATGAATCGAGTGGGAGCGGTCGCGCGCAAGCGTTGGCGCCGCGCCCTCGGAACAGTCTTGTCGC
>JBGTDH010000217.1:0-7136 GCA_041748435.1 Pirellulales bacterium | reverse complement strand
GCCCCCCAAGGCCGATGATCCCAAGCTGGATCGCCTTGTGGCAGAGGCCGTACTCAAGTTCCCCCCCAGCCAGGTCGTCCTCGCGATGGGGACCAATCGTGCCAACGTCAGCCGCGCGGAAGGCTTGCCCACCGAGGCGTTCCAACTCAAAGGCGTGGTCTTAGTTGGCCCGGCCGTGAACGATGCGCTAATGGCCTGGCTCGGCGATCTCAAGAACCTCGATACCTTCTTCCTAAGCACGGGCACCAGCGTCACCGATGCGGGGATCGCCAAAATCGCGGGAGTTTCGACGCTGGTTGTCGTCCAGATCCAGGCAGAGCTCCTTACCGACGAAACCGCCGGGCACCTCGCAAAGTTGCCCCGCCTCCAGACACTGCAGCTTTCCAACGGCAAATATACCGACAACGCCTTGGTGCAGATTGCAGGCTGTCCCACCCTGACGAGCCTGTTGCTGCGCAACTGCGAAGTCTCCGATGCGGGCTTGCAACACTGCGCGCGGCTGTCCCAGTTGCAGACGCTCACGCTGGCGAGCACGCGCGTGACGGGATCGGGTCTGTCTTCCCTGACGGGTCTCGTCCGGCTGCGCCAGCTCACGCTGGAGTGTCCCAACCTGGGCGACAAGAGCCTGGGGGAGCTGGCCCGTTGTCCGGCGTTGCAATCGCTGAACTTGCGAGGAGACTTCACCGACGCCGCTTGGGCTGAGGTAGGCACGCTCGGATCGCTCACCATGTTGAGCCTCGATTCGCCCCAACTCACAAGCACAGGGGTCGAGCAGATCAGCAAGCTCACGAATCTTCAGCATCTGTCGCTGCGTGGGGCAGGCCCAGCGGTGTCCGACCAGGCGCTGGCCACAATCGGCCGGCTGCGCTTGCGGTCGTTAAGCGTGGAGCGTGGAGAGCAGATCACGGACGAGGGGCTGGCGAACCTGTCTGCCGCGGCCGCGTTGGAGAGCCTGGTGGTGTATCGATCCACAAAAATCAGCGATGTGGGGACAGCTTCGATCGCCAGG
The DNA here is from genome assembly GCA_041748435.1 of Pirellulales bacterium. Classification (GTDB taxonomy): domain Bacteria; phylum Planctomycetota; class Planctomycetia; order Pirellulales; family JBGTDH01; genus JBGTDH01. The sequence continues at coordinate 6,127 of JBGTDH010000217.1, read as the reverse complement.
CTGCCGAAGATCGCACAGGTTCAACTTTACGATGCCGCGCAGATCGGGGACGCGGGTCTGCTTCACTTTCAGAGCAGCACCCAACTACAAACACTGGCGATTTACGGCAGCCGCGTGACGAATGAGGGAGTGCAAGCCTTGAAACAAGCACTTCCCAAGTGCAACGTGCTGAAGTAGGCCGTCAGAATCCCGTCAAAATCTGTATCCCATTAGAAGCACAACCAGCAAGATCACCACGATCAGGCCGAGCCCACCGCTTGGTCCGTAACCCCAACTGCGGCTATGCGGCCAGGCCGGAATCGCCCCTAAGAGCAACAAGACGAGGATGATCAAAAGAATCGTCGACATGGGTTTCTCCAGATAGGGGGGTGATTGACAACCGAGCAGTGCCATTGCGAATTCAATGCCACCGCGCTGATCGCTGCCTAGGCAGTCCGATTCTGACGCTTGGACGACCGGCTTGATCTTTTGCGAGCCGATATGACTGTGTGGTATTCACACTCTCGACCGTAAAGATGAAGATAGACCCCTAGCGGCTGTGGCATAATGTTTGCCGGGGAACGGCTCTCGTTCTCAGGACGAGCTTTCAGGACAAAGGAGCGCTCGATGTGGCATCTCACGCAATACAGCTCGATCGATGGCTTGGCGTCCTGTTTCGTAATCTGCGGCCAGATGCTGAAGGACCACGGTTGTTGGACCGGGCGCGTGTTGTTTCACCGGTATGAATCGCCCGCCGGGCAGAATTGCATTAGCCGAGTGAAGGAATTTGGCTCCCATCCCTCCCACGAGGCTTTGCTCACCGAGATCGAAGACTGGATTCGGCATTCTCTGTTCGAGCGTTGGACCAAAGGGGAACTATGGGAACGGGAGACCTCCCAGTCGCCGGCTTCGGTCTGAAAGATATACAACGACCCGCGAGAAACAACGCGGCGAGGGCTCTGGTTCGCAAACCGCGCTCCGCCGAGGCAAGCTCGGCGGGGACGAGTTTGTCCGGAGATCAGTAATCTAGCTGTCTGGCGGGTCATTGAAGATATAGAGCACCTAAGGTCGCAGGCTACGCTATGGCCCTATCGCCTGCACTCCCCTTGCCGCGGGCCACGTACCGAGTCCAACTGCATCGCGACTTCACCTTTGACGATGCAGCCGCCATTGTCGGCTACCTGGCCAATCTGGGAATCAGCCATCTTTATTGCTCGCCGTGCCTGCAAGCGGGCAAGGGCAGCACGCATGGCTATGATGTGGTGAGCCATAGCGCGATTAATGAAGAACTGGGAGGCGCCGCCGGTCACGAACGCTTATCCCGGGCTCTGGCCGAACAGCGGCTCGGTAGGGTTGTGGACATCGTTCCCAACCATATGAGCATAGCCGGGCCGGAAAACATCTGGTGGCATGATGTGCTGGAGAATGGCCCTGCCAGCCAGTACGCCAGCTACTTCGATGTCGACTGGCAGCCCCCCGATGCCCGGCTGCGAAATACGATTCTGCTGCCCGTGCTGGCCGATCATTACGGCCGCGTGCTGGAGGCGGGCGAGTTCTCGCTGCGGCGCGATGCGGGATCGATGTCGCTGCACTACGGAGATCACCGGTTTCCTCTTTCGCCGCGTTCCGTGGAAACGGTTCTGCACCGCGCGGCGGAGCGTTGCCCGGAAGATCGCCTGGCCTTCTTGGCAGACAGCTTTGCCCGTTTACCGCATGCCGCCGCCACCGATCGGCGCAGCGCCCGGCTTCGCCGGCGGGACAAAGAGGTCCTGCGGGAAATGCTGGAGCAGCTCTGTCGTGAGCAGCCGCCCGTGGCCGAGGCCATCGACGTTGCGCTGAGGGAGATTGCCGCAGATCACGAAGCGTTGCATGCCTTGCTGGAGCGCCAGAACTATCGGCTGGCGTATTGGCGAACCGCCGGGCAGGATCTGGACTATCGCCGGTTTTTCGACGTCTCCTCCCTGGCCAGTCTGCGCGTGGAGGACGAGCAAGTCTTTCAGGACACGCACGCCCTGGTGTTGGGCTGGGTGCGGGCCGGACTGGTCGATGGCTTGCGCGTCGATCATCCCGATGGCCTGATGGATCCCAAAGCCTACTTCGACCGCTTGCGGCAGGAGGCGCCGCGGGCCTGGATCACGGCCGAGAAAATCCTTCAGGTGGATGAGGCGTTGCCCGCCGATTGGCCCGTGGCCGGCACAACAGGATACGACTTTCTCAACTTGGTGAATGGGTTGTTCGTCGACCCGGCGGGCGAAGAGTCCCTCACGGCTTTCTACGGCGAGTTCACGGGCGAGCCCACTGATTTCGCGGCCGTGATGCACGACAAGAAGCAACTCGTGCTGCGGCAGTTATTCGCCGCCGAAGTGAATCGACTGGCGAACCTGCTGGCTCAGATTTGCGAAGCCGATCGCCGTCATCGCGATTATCCCCGCCGCGATCTCGTGCTGGCGATCCGGGAAGTGCTGAGCTGCATGAGCGTCTATCGCACGTACGTACAGGCTGCTTCCGGCGAGACGAGCGTGGCGGACGAACGCCGGATCGACGAAGCCATCGAGGCGGCCAAGGCGCATCAGCCCGACGTGGATGCCGGCCTGTTTGATTTTCTTCGCGCGATCCTGTTGTTGCGCGTGGGAGGCGATGGGGCGGCGGAATTCGTGGCCCGCTTTCAGCAGACCTCTGGCCCGGTGATGGCAAAGGGGGTCGAAGACACGGCCTTCTACTGCTTCAACCGGCTGGTGTCGCTGAACGAAGTGGGGGGCGATCCCGCGCGGTTTGCCGTCTCTACAGACCAGTTCCATAAAGCCTGCCAGCGCGCCCTGGCCGACTGGCCCGCCGCCATGCTCGCCTCGACCACGCACGACACCAAACGCAACGAAGACGTGCGGGCGCGCATCAATCTGCTCTCGGAAATCCCAGCGCTGTGGCGGGAAGTGGTGCTCGATTGGTCCCGGCATAACGCTCCGCAGCGGCGCGGCGATTGGCCGGATCGCAACATGGAGCAGTTGCTGTATCAGACGCTGGTTGGCGCCTGGCCGATCGACGCGGAGCGATTGAACGCCTACGCGCTCAAAGCGGCGCGGGAGGCCAAGCAGCATACCACGTGGATGAGTCCCGCCGCCGACTACGAGGATGCGTTGCAATCGTTCGTGTCCGGCATTTTGGCCGATCCGGAGTTTCTCCGCCGATTGGAATCGTTCGTACAGCCACTGATTGCTCCGGGCCGCGTGAATGCGCTGGCGCAGACGCTGCTCAAGCTCACCGCCCCCGGCGTGCCGGACGTGTTTCAAGGGACCGAGATCTGGAACCTCAGCCTGGTGGATCCCGACAATCGCCGGCCGGTGGATTACGCCTCGCGGCGCAGTCTGCTGGCGGAGTTGGAGACGCTCACGCCGGAGCAGATTGTCGCTCGCGGGGATGAGGGTTTGACCAAGTTGTGGACGATCCGGCAGACGCTTCATCTACGCGCCCGATGCCCGGACTTGTTCTCTCCCGAGGCCAGTTACGAGCCGCTGGCTGCGGTCGGGTCACGCTGCATTCATGTGGTTGCGTTTGCACGCGCTGGTCGCGCGATCAGTGTGGTTCCTCGTTGGCCACTCAAATTATCGGGTGAGTGGCAAGACACCACTCTAGGCTTGCCGCCGGGCAACTGGCGCGATGAGTTCACGGGTCGCAGTCTTAGCGGCTCTGCCGAAGTTTCTTCGCTCTTGGCCGAATTTCCAATCGCACTCCTCTTTTTGAAGTAGGCAGCAAGTCCGAATGTGCTATTTGCGGCATGATGTTTGCCTTTGTTCCATCGTGGCGTTCAAGTTCGCCCAGTCGGCGACCGCCCACTCGTAAACGAAGAACGACAAGGAACAAATCATGAAGCGTACAATTGCAGCACTGTCGGGAGTGGTGTGTCTTAGCAGTCTCGCGTTTCTGGCCGGTTGTGCCGATACTCCGGCCGAACGTGCCGCTGATCGCATCGAAAACACCGCCGAACAGCAGCAGGAACAGGTGGATCGCAACGCGGAGGCCATGAAGGATTCGACCGAGCGTCGCGCCGATGCCACGCAGGACGCCATCGATCGAGACGCGGCTGCCAAGAAGGACGCCATCGAGCAAAACAAGGAAAACCGCCAGGACGCCCTGGAGCGCACCGAGAACTCTCAACCCAATACGACGAACACTCTACCCAATACGACGACGCCCACGGTTCCTCCCCAACGCTAGTTGCGGCAACCCGTCTCGACGAAGACTTTACGGCTCGGCTAGTAAGCCGGGCCGTTTTTGTTTCGCCATCACCATCGCAAAGGCGATTGCCAGGCTTCTTTCAATTTAGCGAGGCTGGCGTCGATGACCAACGGTGCGGTCAATTCCGCAGGATCGCCCGGTTCGGATCCTTGCATTGGCGCCGGCAGGCCCACGACTTGGAACTGCTGCGTCGAGATCACCTCGCCAATCAGTGCGTGGGGCACCGCTGCCAAGGCTTGCTCGAAGGCTTCCTGCTGCTCCGGACGCACCTCGCACAGAAAACGGGTGTTGGAGTCGCTGAACAACAAAACGGCAGAGGCCTCGGGCAAGGCGCACAGCGGATGAAAATCCTCCGCGTCGGGGACGCGGGCATGCAGCTCTTCCACGGCCGCATGCGTCTCTACATCCAGATCGATCTGATAGGGCGCTTGCCCCAGGAACAGGCGTGCGCCCAGACCGCCGGCGAAGGCCATCTCGGCAGCGGCCACGGCCAAGCCCCCTTCGCTTAAATCGTGGCATGCGCGGACGAGGCCAAGCGAGAGGACCGCATGCAGCGCCGCGAAGATTTGTCGGGCAGCGTCGGCGTCGACGCGCGGCACGCGGCCGCCGGACAGCGATTGCACGAGCGCAAAATGGGATCCGCCTAGTTCATCGCGCGTCACGCCCACCTGATACAGAAAATTGCCGGCCTCCTTCAGATCCATCGTCACTGTGCGCCGCACGTCATCGACCTGGCCCAAGGCGCTGATCAGCAGCGAAGGCGGAATGCGAATGGTCTGGCGCTCGCCTTTGCCATCCGTGTAACCAAATTCATTGTTCAAGCTGTCTTTGCCGCTGATGAAGGGCGTCCCCAAGGCCACGGCCACCTCGTGACATGCCAGTGCGGCGCGCACCAGGGAACCTAGTTCTTCCGGACGCTCAGTGTTTCCCCAACAAAAGTTATCCAGAATGGCGATCCGCGCGGGATCGGCGCCCACGGCCACGCAATTACGCACGGCCTCGTCGATGGCGCTGGCTGCCATGTGGTACGTGTCGAACTCGCCATAGCGGGGATTCATCCCGCAGGCCACCACAATGCCGCGCTGGCTGGTGAGCACGGGCCGAACCACCGCCGCATCGCTGGGGCCGTCATTGGCCTCCCCCACCAGCGGTTTGATCACGCTGCCCCCTTGCACTTCGTGATCATACTGGCGAATGACCCACTCCTTGCTGCACACGTTGAGCGAGCCGAGAATGGTCATCAGCTCGGGCGTGTAGTCCCAATCGTACTTCTCCGGCAACGCTTGTTGCACGTACTCGGCCGGTTGATAGATCGCCTCCCGCACCACGGGCGGGCGTCCGCCGTGCAGGAAAGGCATCGCCAGATCGGCCACGGTCTGCTCGCCGTATTTCAGCCGCAGACGTCCGGTGGGCACAAACGTGCCAATGGCCGTCGCTTCCACCCCTTCGCTCGCGCACAGTTTCTGAAACTCCGGCCACTGCGCGTGCGACACCGACAGCACCATCCGCTCCTGCGCCTCGCTGATCCAGATCTCGGTGTAGCTCAGGCCGGTGTATTTCAGCGGCACGCTCTCCAATTGCACCTCAGCGCCGATCTCCTCTCCCATTTCGCCCACGGCGCTGGAGAAGCCGCCGGCGCCGCAGTCGGTAATGGCGTTAAACAGATTGCGATCGCGCGCCTGCAGCACCACATCCAGGACCATTTTCTCTGTGATGGCGTTGCCAATTTGCACGGCCCCGCCGGACAGCGCCTCGCTTTCGCTCGTGAGCTCGGCGGAGCTGAACGTTGCGCCGTGGATGCCATCGCGTCCGGTCGGCGCTCCCACGATCAAGACCACGTCGCCGGGGTCGCCGGCCTTCGCCAGGGTCAGCCGGTCGCGCTCGACGATGCCGATGCACATGGCGTTGACCAGCG
>JBGTDH010000216.1:0-4079 GCA_041748435.1 Pirellulales bacterium | reverse complement strand
CCGATGAGCGCGCGTTACGAGATCATCGTGCTGGGCGCGGCAGGCGGCGTCGGCAGTGCCGCGCTGTTTCATCTGGCCCGCCGCGGCGTGAAGGTGCTGGGGCTGGATCGCTTTCCTCCCGGACATCGCGCCGGAAGCTCGCACGGCCGCACACGCATCATTCGCCAGGCCTACTTCGAGCATCCGGACTATGTGCCCCTGCTGCGGGAAGCCTATCGCCTGTGGACGGAGCTGGGCGAGCTGCACAGTCAGTATCTGAGCGGCATCCCCCTGTTGCACGAGACCGGCTTGCTGCAAATCGGCCCGCCGGAGGGAACCGTTGTCCGCGGCGTGCTGGCCAGCGCCGAGCAGCACGGCTTAGACGTCGAGCAGCTCTCGCCGCAAGAAGCAATGAGCCGCTGGCCGGGGTTCCATGTCCCCGCCGACATGGCCGGCGTGTACGAACGCCGTGCGGGATACTTGTGCGTCGAAAACTGCGTGATCGCCCACGTTGGTCAAGCAATGGACGCGGGCGCCACCTTTCAATCCGGCGAGACCATTCGTCAGTGGCGCGCCGTCGACTCGGGCTTCGTCGTGCATACCGATCGCGGGGAATACCACGCGGAGAAACTGGTCATCGCGGCCGGCGCCTGGACCAACGACTTGCTCGCTGATCTCGGGCTGAAGCTCACCGTGCGCCGCAAGCCGCAGTACTGGTTCTCTCCGTTGGCCGACAAATACTATCGCGCCGCGTATCAGTATCCCGCTTTCTTGTACGAGCTGCCCCACGGCATCTTCTATGGCCTGCCCGCGATCGATCGCGTGGGCGTCAAAGTCGCCGAGCATTCCGGCGGCACGCTGGTCCAGGATCCCCTGGCGATGACCGACGAGATCGATCCGGCCGATCTGGCGCGCGTGCGGGAGTTCGCATCCGTCTATCTGCCGCAGCTTTCGCCGCAGGTGAACCATCACGATCCCTGCCTGTACACGCTCAGCGCCGACGAGCACTTCATCGTCGATCGCCACCCGCGGCATCGCGATCTCGTCTTCGCCTCCGGCCTCTCCGGCCACGGATTCAAGTTCACCTGCGTCCTGGGAAAACTGCTGTCCGAGATGCTGCTGGACGAGCACCCCTCATTGCCCAACCAGTTTCTTCGTTTAGACCGCGCCGGACTGCTGTGCCGATGATCGATCCGGGCTATCCGGCCAACACGCAAAGAAGAATGCGGCCCCTTCCTTCGGCGATGGTTTCGTGTCAAGATAAGCCCGCGGCGGGGGAATCGGCTCGGAAAGCGCGCAAGACCGATGAGCAAGGCAGCGATTGTGTTGGCGGCGGGCAAGGGCACCCGCATGAAATCGGACCTGCCCAAGGTGCTGATACCCGTCTGCGGCCGGCCGATGATCGATTACGTTCTGGACGTGCTCTTGGAGGCAGGCGTGGATCGCGTGCTGGTGGTGGTGGGCTATCGGCAGGAACTGGTGCGGGAGGCGCTGGCCGGGCGGCTGCGGGTGGCGTTCGTCGAACAGACGGAGCAGCTAGGCACCGGGCATGCTGTGATGATGTGCCGGCCGCAATTGCAGGGGCACGACGGCGCGGTGCTGATCGTGACGGGGGATTCGCCGCTGATCCAGCGGGAGTCGGTGGCGCGGCTATTCGCAGAGTGGGAGCGTGACCAGCCGGCGTGCCTGCTGGGAACAGCCCGCAGGGAAGACCCGCGCGGATTGGGAAGAATCGTACGGGATGCGGAGGGAGGGTTCCAAGCCATTGTCGAAGAGCGGGACGCGACAGAGGAGCAGCGCCGGATCACGGAAGTGAACATGAGCACTTACATCTTCCATGGGCCGGATCTGCTGGATTCGCTGGAGCAAGTGCAAGCCAACAACCGTCAGAAGGAATATTACCTCACCGATTGCCCCGGCATTCTGCGGAGTGCTGGACGTAAAGTGCGGGCCTTGGACGTACTCAAGCCCATGGAGGCGCTGAGCATCAACAACAGGGAAGAGCTGGCCGCGGTTGAGCAAGTGATGAGGCAACTGGTCGAGCAGTCATGAACGATCTGAAAATCTTCACCGGACGGGCCAACCCGGATTTGGGAAGCCGCATTTGCGAATACCTCGGCCTGCCGCTGGGGCGGCTCTCGATTGGCAACTTCCCGGACAGCGAAGTCTCCTGCAAGATCGAGGAAGACGTGCGCGGCCGGGACGTGTTCCTGGTGCAGCCCACGTGCCCGCCGGTGAACGACAACCTGATGGAGCTCTTGATCATGATCGAGAGCTTCAAGCGGGCCAGCGCGGAGCGCGTGACGGCCGTGATGCCGTACTTTGGCTATGCCCGGCAGGACCGCAAGGACGAAGGCCGGGTGCCCATCACCGCCAAGCTGGTGGCCAACATCATCACGCGGGCCGGTGCGGATCGCGTGCTGGCGATGGACCTGCACGCCGCCCAGATCCAGGGTTTTTTCGATGTGCCGGTCGATCACCTTTATGCCGCCCCCGTGCTGAACAACTACTTCGCCGGCCTGGGCATCCCCGAGGAAGACATGGTGGTGGTCAGCCCGGACCTAGGGAGCATCAAGCGTGCTCGCGGCCATGCAGAGCGGCTGTGCGGGCAGTTGGCCATTGTTGATAAGCGTCGCACGGGGGCCAGCGAAACGCGGCAGGAGAACATCATCGGCAGCCCGGTGAAGGACAAGGTCTGCCTGATGTTCGACGACATGATCTCGACCGCGTCCAGCATCTGCGGCGCCGCCCAGCACGTGCATCAGGCCGGAGCGAGGGAGATTCACGTCGCGGCCACGCACGGCGTGCTCTGCGGCCCGGCCATTGAGCGTCTGCAGGCCGCACCGATCAAACGCATCATCATCACCGACACGATTCCCCTGCGTCCCGAGCAGCATCTCGCCAAAATCAAGGTCCTGCCCGTCGCCCCGCTGTTGGGCGAAGCCATCAAGCGCATCCACCGCAACGAATCGGTAAGCCGGCTGTTTGATTGATGGATCGGCTTGTTGGGTTCCCTTAGAGCAGAATGGAACTGCTCACAAACCCGAGGGCATCCGATGACGATTACGGTGAAGGCGGTCTACGAACAGGGTGTCTTTCGTCCGGTGCGGCCCCTCTCCCTTGCCGATGGTGAGGTTTGCGACTTGACCGTGGCAACGGAACGTGAAACCGCGGGGGAGGCTGTTATCGGAAACGACGTAGAGCAAGCGTATGTGAAGCGGTTGATCGCCGCGCATTCGCTCGACGAAGCGTTGGCAGTGATGGCCACGGCGCCGCCGTTACCGGACGGCTACGACCTGATGGCAGCGTTGAACGCGAATCGCAGGGCGGCGTCCCAATACGAATCCGGAAGCGGAGAGTTGTTGTAAATTGACGGCAGACCAGGCGGCTCATTGTGCGTTGGACACATGAAAACGAGCAAATGGCTACCTTCTTGGAACGGAATCTCGAATTCTTAGCGGATGAGACTTCCCGGTACAATAAGACGCTCGAAGAGCCGGCATTCGACTACCTCACCAAGCATCGCCGCAAGCTCGAAAAGCTGGACAAGTTCCATAAATCGATCTCGCTGCCGATTCGCCAACGGCCAATCAGCTCGCCGCGGATTGCCGTGCCGGTCGAAAGGAAGCGGGTCGCTCCTTCTCCGCAGAAACTGGCGGAGGATCGCATCATTGAGATGTCGGCATATGAAGACATCCTTCAAACGATCATTGCGATGTCGAAAGCGATTGAGCGGAGCCCGACCGCGTTTGAAACCATGGAGGAAGAGGAACTCCGCACCGTTCTCTTGGTTGGACTGAACGCCATTTATGAAGGGGGAGCGACGGGCGAGACGTTCAACGGAGCCGGAAAGAACGACATTCTGATCCGGCATGCCGACATGAATCTATTCATTGCGGAATGCCTGATTTGGGCAGGCCAAAAGCACCTCTTGGGCAAAATGAACGATCAGCTCTTTCGGTACGCCGTATGGCGAGACTCTAAGCTGGCCCTGATCGTCTTCAACCGCAACGAGAACTTCTCCAAGGTGGTCTCGACGATGATCGAAACCGTCAAGGGGCACGAGCAGTGCATTCGCCGACTCGAATACAAACACGAAA
>JBGTDH010000215.1:0-1800 GCA_041748435.1 Pirellulales bacterium | reverse complement strand
CGCCTTTACCGTCGTCTCGCTATCGATGGGCTCCGGCTTGGCCTGCGAATCCTTCGTATCGCCCTTCAGGAGCGATTCGATTTTCTCGACGACCTCGGCAACGCTGAAAGGCTTTCCTTGCACTTTGTTCAATCCGATGGCATCCACCAGGTACTTGGACCGAATGACCATCTTCAACTGGCCCATATTGAGCTCGGGAATCAAAACCTTCTCGTAGCGGCTGAGGATCTCTCCCAGGTTGCGCGGGAAGGGGTTCATGTACCGCAGGTGACAGTGGGCCACACTTCCGCCGCCGGCCGCCGCCTCGCGCACGCTGGTGGCGCACGCGCCGTAGGTCCCGCCCCACGAGAGAACCAGGAGCTTGCCGCTCTCCGGGCCTTCCACGGTTTGCAACGGAATATCGAAGGCCACGTTGGCCACCTTCTGGGCCCGCAGGTTCACCATGTGCTGATGATTCTCCGGCTCGTAGTTCACGTTGCCGGTGACATCCTGCTTCTCCAGCCCGCCGATACGATGCATTAAGCCCGGCGTGCCGGGAATGGCCCAGGGGCGCGAGAGCCGCTCGTTGCGGGCATAGGGATGGAACACATCGCCGTTGTGAGGCGCCGCGGGATGCTCGACGGGAATGGGCGGCATCTTGTCCGGATCGGGAATGGGCCACGGCTCGGAGCCGTTCGCCAGGTAGCCGTCGGTCAGCACCATCACGGGGGTCATGAACCGCGTGGCGATCCGCCAGGCTTCCTGCACGACGTCGAAGCAATCGGCCGGACTGCGGGCAGCGATCACCGGCATGGGGCTTTCGCCGTTGCGGCCGACGATGGCTTGCAGCAGATCGGCCTGCTCTGTCTTGGTCGGCAGGCCGGTGCTGGGACCGCCGCGCTGCACGTTAATCACCAGCATCGGCAACTCGGTCATAATCGCCAGACCGATGCCCTCTTGCTTCAGCGCGATGCCCGGGCCACTGGAAGTGGTCACTGCGAGCGCTCCCCCGAACGCGGCGCCGATGGCCGAGGTCACGGCCGCGATCTCGTCCTCTGCCTGGAACGTGCGGACGCCAAAGTTCTTGTACTTGGCCAATTCGTGCAGAATATCGCTGGCCGGAGTAATGGGATAGCTGCCCAAGAACACCTCTTTGCCGCTCCGCTTGGCGGCCGTAATCAGCCCCAAGGCCGTGGCCAGATTGCCCGTGATGTTGCGGTATTTTCCGGCCGGCAGCTTGGCCTTATGCACACGGAACTGGCTGGCAAAGGCATCGGTCGTCTCGCCGTAATTGAAGCCGGCGTGCAGGGCGCGGCGGTTGGCTTCGGCGATCTCCGGCCGCTTGCCGAACTGGTTCTGAATAAACCGCAGCGTGGGATCGAGCGGGCGATCGTAAAGCCAGAAGATCAAGCCCATGGCGTAGAAGTTCCGGCAACGATCGGCCTCTTTCACGCCCAGGCCCAGTCCCTCCACCGCCAGCCGGTTCAGCCGCGTCATATCGACAGAGAAAAGCTGGTACTTGTCCAGACTGTGATCTTCCAGCGGGCTGGTGGCATAGCCCGCCATCTTGAGATCCTTCTGCTCGAAGGAATCTTTGTCGACGATCAGAATGCCTCCCTGCACCAGATCCAACAGATTGGTGGCCAGGGCAGCTGGGTTCATGGCGATCAGGGCATCGACGCGATCGCCGGGGGTGTAAATCTCTTTGCTGGCAAAGTGAATCTGGAAACCGCTCACTCCGGCCAGCGTGCCGCGCGGGGCGCGAATCTCGGCCGGGAAGTCGGGAAAGGTGGCAATGTCGTTGCCCATGAGGGCCGAAGT
>JBGTDH010000214.1:0-4665 GCA_041748435.1 Pirellulales bacterium | reverse complement strand
GCCACGCCGGACAGGTGCAGGAGTAGACGCCGCCCGTGTTCTTTAGCACGTACGGCAACCGGGCGGAGCCCTTGATTTCCACCGATTCGCCATCATTCAGGTCGGGCATCGTTTTTACCTCCTCTGCTGACGGCCCGTGCCACGACGCAGATTGGCGCGACCAACACGCACGAAGGGGAACCCCCCACGACGCCAGCGCACCGAGTCATGGCACACCTCGGACGGAAAGGTTGTACAGTCGGGTAATCGCCCGCCACAAGCTCCGCGCAGGTCGGAACAGGGGCGCGCGAAGCAACCGTCGCCAACTCCAGGACCTGCGCGCTGCGTGCGCCACGTTGGCCCACAGCTCCCACTCGGTTTCGATGGCCCGCGACGCGGCTTCCCAGGCAGAGTCTTCCGTCGATTTGGCGATGCTCGCGCGGGCCAAGACCTCTTGATACAACTGCCGGGTGCGCTCGGCGGTGCGCGGCAACGAAAACTCTTCGGCCGTGCGTTGTGCGGCGCGCGTCAACTCGGCGCGACGTTCGCTGGAACTGGAGAATATGCCCTCCAACGCCGCGGCAAAGGATCGCTCCGTGCCCCCCTTCAGCAGTCGGCCGTTCACGCCATCTCTCACCACCTCGCGCACGCCCGACGCGTCCAGCGCCACAACGGGCAAACCCGCGGCCATGGCTTCGGTCACCACCATGCCTTGCGTCTCGCTCAACGAAGCGAAGGCAAACACGTTCATGGCGTGATAACAATCGGTGAGGTCCCGACCACTCCGCGAGCCGGCAAAGTGCAAGCGATCCCGCAGCCCGCGGGACTTGAAAGCCGCTCGCACGGCGTCCTCCGCCGCGCCTTGCCCCACAAGGAGAAAGTGGGCCTGCCGCCGTTTTCGCAAGAAACGGGCTACCGCGGCGGCCAGAAAACGCAGATTCTTCTCCTCCGCCAGCCGTCCCAGATGGCCGACAACGTAAGCCGAGGAGGGAATTCCCATCTCCCGGCGAATTCGCTCACCATCGCCCTGAGCAAACACCTCCACGTCGACTCCCGTGGGAATCACGAACACGGGGGCCTCGACCTTACGCTGCCGCAAGGTGACCGCCACGCTATCGCTGGGGGCAATCACCGCGTCGCAGAAGCGTGTGTAACCGGTCGTAAGGTCGATGACAAATTTTGCCAGCGTGCGCGAGTCTCCCGGCACATAATGGGTGTATTGCTCGTACATGGTGTGATGCGTGAACACGAGCGGAATGTTGCGCAGCGCCGCGAGGCGCACGGCGGCATCGCCCAACAAGAAGGGATGATGCGCGTGAATCAGATCGGGGGAGAAGTCGCCCAGCGCGGCGGTCAACAATCCCGGCACGGGGAGGCGGACGGAAAAATCACTGCCGTTGAAGTTCTGAATGGCCGGAACTCGCACCACCTCGGGCTCCTCGGCCGAGGCCCCGGCGAACTCGGGGGCCACAATCATCACCCGATGGCCATGCCTGCGATGCTCCGCCGCGAACGCTGCCACGCTGCGCGCCACGCCGCCCACATGCGGCAAGTACGTGTTGGTGACCATCAGGATGTTCATCGGCCCAGCCTCAGAGCAAACGGTGCGCCGCAACTTGTCCAGCTCACGCCACCGCTAGCGGTTTCGCAGCTGCGGTTAAGCCGCTAGACCGCAAGCGGAGGCCGCGCGTTCTGAGCCGCCGGATTGTAGCGGATTCTAGGGGGCGCTGGACCGGCGGGCGTGGCCTCCTTAGGATGAAGCGGAGAGTCCGGCCCGCATCTCCCGCAGCGGCGCGATTGTTCGTCGCTCGATCCAGCACGCTAAGTCATTGCATGAAACGAAACGCTTCCGAGGTGGGGTTAGACAATGCGCTGGAGTCCCTGGTCAGGAAATTGGAGTCCAACATTTCGGGGGTGGTGCTGGGCAAGCCGGAAGTCGTGCGGCTGTGCGTAGTGGCGCTCTTGGCCGGAGAGCATGTGCTGCTGGAAGACGTGCCCGGGGTGGGAAAGACGCTGCTGGGCAAGGCGCTGGCCAAAAGCGTCTCGGCCCAGTTCTGCCGCATCCAGTTTACTCCGGATCTGCTGCCCAGCGATATCGTGGGCTCCAGCGTCTTCAACAGCAAGACGCAGGAGTTTGTGTACAATCCTGGTCCCATCTTCGCACATATCATCCTGGCCGATGAGATCAATCGCACCACGCCCCGCACGCAAAGCGCGCTGTTAGAGGCCATGAGCGATCATCAGGTTTCGGTCGATGGGCAGACGCATCCGTTGCCGCAGCCCTTTATGGTCATTGCCACGCAGAACCCGTTCGAGTTTGAAGGAACGTATCCGCTGCCGGAGAGTCAGTTGGATCGGTTTCTGCTCTGCACCAAGGTAGGCTACCCGGGCCGGCAGGAAGAATTGCAGGTGCTCTCTTCCCATCGCCGCGGAGAGCCGGTGCAAGACCTGGCCCCCGTGTTGTCCTGCGAAGAGGTGCTCTCCCTGCAAGCCGCCGTGCGGAACGTGTCTGTGGAAGACTCCGTGCAGGAGTATCTGATGGACCTGGTCGAGGCCACGCGCAACAACGCCGAGATTCACGTGGGGGTGAGCACGCGCGGGGCACTTTCACTCTACCGCGCCAGCCAGGCCCTGGCGCTGGTGGAAGGGCGACCGTATGTTGTCCCGGACGATGTCAAGCGGCTGGCGGCGGCGGTGATGTCGCACCGCATCATCACCAAAGGATTTCTGCACAGCGGCCAGCGCGGCGCGGTGGAGTCGCTCATTCTGCGCCTCGTGGAAGAAGTGCCCGTTCCGGGGTGACGCATGCACCAGACCCTTGGCCAATTGCACAGACCGCGCCGCGGGTTCTCCCGCTGGCGATTTCGCAATCCGCTGGTGGTGGCCCGCAACGCACTGCGGCAGCGCCGGACCACCATTTGTCTGGAGACATGGTATTACCTGGTGGTGATGGGCTTCATTCTGGCCGGCTCCATTCTGCGGGAGATCAACCTGCTGATTGTGTTGTTCGGCATGATGGTGGGCCCGCTGCTGTACAACTGGCGGAGCGTAATTGTCACCATGCGCGGGCTGCACGTGCGGCGCCGCGTGCCAGAGGCCATCTGCGCCGGGGATCTGCTGGTCATTGAGCTGGAGGTGACCAACACTCGCCGCTTCCGCTCCAGCTGGCTGATTGTGGCAGAGGACGCGGTTCGCCGCGCGGGCGATCCCCACTGGTCGCAGCCGCGGCGGGCCGGCGTGCTGTTCTCCCACATTCCGCCCGGGGCCATGCGCAAGTGCGCCTATCAGGGCCGATTGCTGCTTCGCGGCAAGTACGAATTCGGGCCAGTGCGGCTCTCCACGCGGTTTCCCTTGGGCCTGGTGCGGCGCACGATCGTGCTGGATCATCCCACGACGCTGATTGTTTATCCGCGGGTTGGCCGGCTGACCTTGGGCTGGACGCGCCGTCATGGCGAAGCAGCTCACGGCAGTCGCCGCATGACGCATCAGCAAGGCTTATTGGAGGGAGACTATCACGGTTTGCGGGACTTCCGCTCCGGAGACAGCTGCCGCTGGATTCATTGGCGCACGTCCGCTCGCCGCGGCGAGCTCATGGTGAAGCAGTTCGAGCAGCAGCGCAATCAGGATTTGTGCCTGCTGGTTGATCTGTGGCAGCCGGCGAATCCTTCGCCCCAGGAATTGCGCCATGTGGAGCAGGCCGTGAGCTTTGCCGCCACGATTGTGTCGGACCGCTGCCGCCGAGCCGGGAGTTTCCTGGTTGCCGGCGTGGCGACGAAGACTGCCACGCTGACCAAGGGACCCGCGTCGAATACGCTCTTGCAGGACGTGATGGCCAGCCTGGCGGTAGCCGAGGCCACGTCCGATAGTCAATTGCCGGAGCTTCTGGCCCTGGCGTTGAGCGAGACCCGCGCCGGCACGAGCATGGTGCTGATCAGCACGCGGCCGCTGGATCTGTCGCACGCGCGTTTCGCCGGCCTGCGAACCGATCCTCGCAAGAAGGCGTTGTTGTCGCGCATCCTTAAGGTCGACGCCAGCGGCGCCGAGCTGGACCGTTACTTTCAGCCGGAGTGAGGAGATGAATCTGGAGCGAGCACTGCAAGTTTGCATGGCAGCGGCAGCCGCGCTGGCCACGCTCCTGCTGGGCATGGGGGAGCAAGCGGGCGTGCTCCCTCTGCTTGCCGTGGCCGTTGCCGCCAGCTCCGTTTATTTCAACGACATCAAGGGTTGGATTTATCTGAACAACTCGGCGGCGAACCTGGCCGCCTTGGCCGCATTTGTGGCCAGCATGTGGGAGTATCGCCAACTGCCTCGCGAGGAGAACCAGCTCCTGGCGCTGGCCAATCTGCTCATCTATTTGCAGTGCATCCTGCTGTATCGGCAGAAGGAGCCGCTAATTTACTGGATGCTGGCGCTCCTGTGTCTGCTGCAAGTGGCCGTGGCCACCGTGCTCAACCTCAGTGTCTGGTTCGGCGTGCTGCTGGTCATTTACTTGCTGCTGGCGCTGGGCACGCTGATCGTGTTTCTTATCTATCGCGAGCAGCAGCATTACACCGGATCGTTCAGCGAGCCGCCGGAACAAGAGAGCGTCGACATCCGGAAGCCGGCTGTTGCGCAAGGACGCGACACGTTTCATCCACGCAGCATGGCCGGCGCCGCGGCTTCCGCCGTGCGCGGCGGCATCCTGCG
>JBGTDH010000213.1:0-4162 GCA_041748435.1 Pirellulales bacterium | reverse complement strand
GCATGCAGCCCCAGGATGCCGCTTTGCGGCGGGTTGACGATCGGCGTCGAGAGCAGCGAGCCGTAGATGCCGCCGTTGGAGATGGTGAACGTGCCGCCTTGCAGCTCATCCACCGTGAGCTTGTTGTCCCGCGCCCGGCGGCCGAAGTCGGCAATGGCCAGTTCAATCTCCGCGAAGCTCAATTGCTCCGCGTTGCGCAGCACGGGCACGACCAACCCCTTGCCGCCTCCGACCGCAATGCCAATGTCGTAGTAGTTGCGGTACACGATATTGTTGCCGCGCATCTCCGCGTTCACCTGCGGCACAAGCTTCAGGGCATCGACCGTGGCCTTCACAAAGAACGACAAGAAGCCGAGTTTCACTTCGTAGCGCTGCTGGAACAGGTCGCGGTGCGCCTCGCGCAGCGCAATGACCTCCGACATATCGATCTCGTTGAACGTGGTGAGCAGGGCCGCGTTCTGCTGTGCCTCGACCAGCCGCTGCGCAATCTTGCGGCGGATCGGGCTCATCGGCACGATCTCTTCTTCCCGCTCGCCGGAGTAACTGATTTGCGGCACGACGGATTGCGCTTGTGGTGCAGCGGCGGGGGGCGGAGTCGCTCGCTTCTGTTCGACTGGCGGAGCGGGGGCGATGGTCTGCTCTCGCGAGCCCTCATGCAACCGGGCCGCGGCCGACATTACTTCCACCTTGGGCGCGGGCAACGGAGTTTCTTCTTCCTCCTCGGCAGACGGTTCCTGACCTGGCTGTCCCTCCGCTGGCGGCTTCGCGACCGCCGCCCCATCCACCTCCATATACCCAATCACTTCCCCCACGGCCGCCGTCTCGCCCGCTCGCTTGAGTACTTTGGAGACGCGCCCCGCGATCGGCGCCGGTAACTCCACGGTCGCCTTGTCAGTCTCGATCTCGACCAGCGCCTCGTCCTTGCCGGCGGCCTCACCTTCGCCGCGCAGCCATTGGCCGATCTGCACTTCGGTAATCGATTCACCGACGGCGGGGACTTTAAGTTCGATGCTCATGCGCGATGGTGTCTCTTGCGATAATCGAACGATGACAAGGTGACAAGAGGAGGGGGTGACAAGGTGATTGTCTTATCACCCTCTCATCTTGTCACCCCCTCACCTTGTCATGCTTTTATCTCAAACGCGCGTTGAAAGATCTCTTGCTGCTCCAACTTGTGACTGCTCGCCGACCCCGTTGCCGGGCTGCCGGAGGCGACACGGCACGAAACGGAGAACGGGTGACGTTCGAGCAGGCGCCGGCCATAGCGGCAGTACCAGTAGCGCCAGGCCCCCATGTTCTCCGGTTCTTCCTGCACCCACATCGCGGGCGTATCGGCCGTGTAAGGCTCCAACGCGGCCAGCATCTCCGCATCGGCAAGCGGATAGAGCTGCTCGACGCGCAGGATCGCCACATCGTCGCGTTGGAGTTGCTCGCGCTGGGCGGCGAGCTCGTAGTAGATCTTTCCGCTGCAGAGCAGGATCTTGGCGGTCTTCGTGGACTGCTCTCGCGTATCGGGGAGCACTTTCTGAAATCCACCCGCGGCCAGATCGTCCAGCGTCGAGACCACTTGCGGATGCCGCAACAGGCTCTTGGGGGTCATGATCACCAGCGGCTTGCGCCAGCGCCACAACGCTTGCCGCCGCAGCAAATGAAAATACTGGGCCGGCGTGGTGGGATTGACGATCTGCATGTTGTCTTCCGCCGCCAGTGTGAGGAACCGCTCCAGGCGGGCGCTGGAATGCTCGGGGCCCATGCCTTCGAATCCATGCGGCAGGAGCAGCACGATGCCGCTGAGTCGCCGCCACTTGTCTTCGGCACTGGCGATGAACTGATCGATCACCACCTGGGCCGCGTTGACGAAATCGCCGAACTGCGCTTCCCACAGGATCAGCCCGTCGGGCCAGTCGAGGCTGTAGCCGTAATCGAAACCCATCACGCCCGCTTCGCAAAGCGGACTGTTGTAGGTCTCGACCGGCGCCTGCTCGGGGGAGAGGTTGGCCAGCGGCACGTAGGTGTGGCCATCCTGCACGTCATGCAAAACAGAATGCCGATGGCTGAACGTGCCGCGCTCGCTATCCTGGCCACTTAAACGCACGCGATAACCGTCCAGCGCCAGGCTCCCGTAGGCCAGGGCTTCGGCCGTGGCCCAATCGAGCGGCTTCTCGCCGACGGCCATCTCGCGCTGCGTCTTGAGCAGGCGCTCGATCTTGGGGTGCGGATGAAACGTCTCCGGCAGCCGATTCATCGACTCCAGGATTTGCACCAGCCGCTCGCGCGGGACCGGCGTGCTCACGGGGCGAGCATTTGTCTCCATACCGCCGTAATAGCCGGCCCAGATGCCGGTCGGGCGATCCGAGCGGGGCACAAACTTATCGCTGCGGGCAAACGAGAGGTCGGCCTCCAAGCGTTCCTTGCGTCGATTGGCAATCCGGTCTGCTTCCTCGCGCGTCACTCCGCCTAATCCCAACAGATGCTCCAGGTAGCCCTCGCGGACCGATTTACGCTGCTGAATGGCCGCGTACAGCAGCGGCTGCGTGAAACCCGGCTCATCGCCTTCGTTGTGGCCTCGGCGTCGATAGCTGTACATATCGATCACCACGTCCCGCTGGAACTTCTCGCGGAAATCCAGCCCCAACCGCACCACCTGGGCCACGGCTTCCGGGTCTTCGCCATTGACGTGAAAGATCGGGATTTGCAGCATCTTGGCCACGTCGCTGGCGTAGATGCTGGAGCGGCCTTCCGAAGGGCTGGTGGTGAAGCCGATCTGATTGTTCACAATCACGTGCAGCGTCCCGCCGACACTGTAGCCCTCCAACTGACTCATGTTGAGCGTCTCTTGCGACACGCCCTCCCCCGCGAAGGCCGCGTCGCCGTGGATCAAGAGGCACAGCCCGCGACGATGCTCCGCAGCTTTGGCCCGATCCTGCTTGGCCCGCATGCGGCCCAGGGCCACGGCGTTGACATATTCCAAGTGGCTGGGGTTGAAGCACAGAGACAGGTGAATCTTCTGCCCGCTGCTGGTGGTCCAATCGCTGGAGTAGCCCAGGTGGTACTTCACATCGCCGCCACCCAGGTGCAACTGCGGATCGACATCTTCGAACTCGCGAAAAATCTCCTGCGGACTCTTGCCCATGATGTTGGCCAGCACATTCAACCGGCCGCGGTGGGCCATGGCCAGCACGATCTCATCGACGCCTTGCTCGCCCGCCTTCTCGATGGCCAGGTCCAACAAAGGGATCAGGCTCTCCGCCCCTTCGAGCGAGAAGCTCTTGGCGCCCACAAACTTTCGCTGGATGAACTCTTCCAGAATGGTGGCGTCGGTTAGCCGCGTGAGGATGCGCAACTGTTCCTTGCGCGTGAGCGTGAGGCGGTTCTCCGTCTCTTCCATGCGATGCTGCAGCCAACGGCGGACCGTGAGGTCGTCGATGTGCATGAATTGCACGCCGATGGAGCGCG
The DNA here is from genome assembly GCA_041748435.1 of Pirellulales bacterium. GTDB lineage: Bacteria > Planctomycetota > Planctomycetia > Pirellulales > JBGTDH01 > JBGTDH01. Next base: position 706 of record JBGTDH010000213.1, on the reverse strand, counting down.
TGTACGTATTGCGCATCCGCTGGATCAGGTCCCGCAGCGTCTGCACGTGCGCTCCGCCCACATCGCGGGCAGAGAAGGAGCGGGTCAGGTCTTCTTCCGTGAAGCCATAGAAGCTGGGATCCAATTCCGGCTGGGGCGGACGAGCCAAGCCTAAAGGATCGACCTGGGCCACCATATGCCCGCGCACGCGAAAGCCGCGCACGAGTTGATCGACCCGATCCTGCCGCACGGAAGCTTCCATGCCCCGTAGATCGCTGCGGGCCGACGAACTATCGCGCCTCGCCGCGGGAGGATGGAACACACTAGGTGGGCGAAAGCTCGGTCCCACGCGAAACTCGCCATTGCCATCCTGTCCGCCAAAATACCGCTGCCAATCGGCCGGCACCGAGTTGTGATCCTGCAGGAACGAAGCGTAAAGCTCTTCAATAAACTCCACATTCTCCGGACTGGACACGGCAGGCGTCTGGCTCATGGCGGCAATTCGGCGCTTGATCGGTTAGCTGTCTCGGCTATTGTACCTTGCCGGCCCGTGGCTGGTGAGGCCGCAGATGCGAACCCAGGGTGGCGCTGCGCGGCTTCGCCGCTGGCTTACCCTGGGCTTTGGTATTTAACGCCGTTGGCGTAGGGATCTACGCCAAGATGGGCTTCAGAACCTTCCCGGCGACGTCGGTGAGGCGGAAGTCGCGGCCTTGGAAGCGGTAGGTCA
>JBGTDH010000212.1:0-3543 GCA_041748435.1 Pirellulales bacterium | reverse complement strand
ATTCTTGTTCCTCGGACCTCCCGGAGTCGGCAAACGTCCCTTTGCGCTGAAGCTGGCGCAAACCCTGCTTTGCGCCAATCCCCCGGAGCGGATGCTGCCCTGCGGCGCGTGCCCCTCCTGCGTACAAGTGCAGGCGGGCACGCACCCCGATGTGTTTCAGATTGCCAAACCCAAGGAGAGGAGCGAGCTTCCCGTGGCGCTGTTGATTGGCGAAAAGGAAAAGCGGATGAAAGAGGGACTGTGCCACGACATCTCCCTCAAGCCGTTCATGGGGGGACGCCGAGTTGCGATTCTCGACGACGCCGACTTTTTGAACGAGGAAGGCGCCAACTGTTTGCTGAAGACCCTGGAGGAGCCGCCGCCGCATTCCGTGCTGATTCTGATCAGCACGAACTTGCAGCGGCAGCTCATTACCATTCGTTCGCGAGCGCAGATCATGCGGTTTGCGCCGTTGCCGGAAGACGCGCTGGCGGAGTTGGCGCTTCAACAGGGATTGGTCAACGATCGCGAAGCCGCAACACGCTTGGCGCGCCACAGCGGCGGCAGTCTGACGTGGGCGGCGGAGTTGGCCGATCCGGAACTGTGGAGCTTCCGCGACAAGTTGCTCACGCATCTTTCCGCCCCGAATTGGGACAGTATCGGCTTCGCCAAGGAAGTCAGCACCTTTGTCGATGCCGCGGGTAAGGAAGCACCGCCGCGGCGCGCGCGGCTCCGGCAACTGATGTCGTTTGCCGCCGAGCTTTATCGCCTGCTGGCGCGACAGGTCAGCGGCGCTGCGGAACCCGCGGACCCCGAACTGCAGACAACGCTCGAGGTATTGGCCCGAAACTGGCCCGGGGATGCGGAGCTGGCCGGGTTGTGTGCGATGCGCTGCCTGGATGGGATCGAGCAGATCGAACGCAACGCGAATCAAACGGGATTGATCGAAGCATGGCTGGACGACCTTTCGCAACTTGCCGCCGGCCGCATGGTGCTTGTCGATTGACCGGATTCACGGCTCAATCGGCGGACTCCCCTTGCAGCGTCAGCATCAGCTTCCGGCTGCCGCCGCGGTCCCGGTGCTCGCACAGGTAAATGCCCTGCCAGGTGCCCAAGGCCAGCCGTCCGTCGTGGACGGGCACGCTCACCGACGAGCCCACCAGGGCCGCCTTGATGTGGGCTGGCATGTCGTCCGGGCCCTCCGCGGTGTGCCGATAGGGGAAGTCTTCCGAGACCAGGGCGTTGAAGGACCGCTCCAAGTCTGCCGGCACGTCCGGATCGGCGTTTTCATTGATCGTTAGACTGGCCGACGTATGCTGGACAAATACGTGCAATAAGCCAATCTTGATGCGTTTAACCTCCGGGATCGCGAGGAGCACGTCGCCCGTGATAAGATGAAATCCCCGCGAACGAGGCGGAAGCGTGAGTTGGTGCTGGATCCACACGGCGTCCTCGTCTTTCTCGTTTTACCAAGTGTCTCGCGGCCGATCCGAGCCGGGCATCGTGGCGTGAGGAAAAACTCATCCGGCTACTTGACGAAACCCGCAGTTCTGGAATAATGTTTTGTCTTACGGGTTTCCTGCCTTTGGTTCAGCCGTTGATGTAGTTTTACCCGCCATCGCTGAGCCGTGTGAGTCTTAAATCGCCTGTCGGCGCCAATGTTGGCCCGAGTACCAGGCGCGATTCCGAGTGGAGCCGCGAGCGCGCCAAGTGCCGCTGTGCTAGCGGGTTTATCGATTCAGGTGTCAGTTTTTTATGTAAAGGGAGGTTTGAGATGATGCGGAATGTGTTTGAGGCCATTTTATCCTTCGGCCACGATGAGGACTTCGCTCCGATCGAGTCGGACGATTATCAGGCCACCGAAGCCCCGGCAGGCTCGGCCGAGAAGATTGCCGTACTGGCCCAACGGATCGAGTCGGGCGTGCCGATGTGGCACCCGGAAGATCGTTGCGACTATAGCGGCTTGACCGGCGCGGTGCGTCCGCGCGAGTAGGCTGATCGGCCGCTTGCGGGCCACACTTCAAGCGCACTGCTGAAGCCGTGCGCTTTTTTTTCGCGCTGACGCTGCCATGTCCCCATCAAGGAGTGTGGCGCGTAAGAGTCGCCCCCGCTGTCAGCCTATCAGGGCGCGGTGCGCGTTGTCGGCGGGGAGCGAGCTTTTGGCTCGCACTCCAGGCCTCTGCGCAATTCACTTCGCCGCGCTGGCTTGGGCGGCAGCCTGATCTTGAGCGGCCTGTTGGGCGGCCGACTTTGCGGCAGCATCCGCCTTGGCCGCGAGCTCCGAGGCAACCTTGGCTTGCGCTGACTTCGCAGCCAGGACCTTCTCGGCGGCCGCCTTATCCTCGGTAGCCTTGGCGGCGGCGGTGGAGATCGCTGTGGCTTTGCCCTGTGTGGCCTTCGAGGCGGCAGCAAGCTCTGCGACGCGCTTCTCGGCGGCGTCCTTCTCGGCCGCGGCGGTTTGGGCTGCCGTCTTCGCCGTCACCGCTTTGTCGGCGGCGGCTTTCGCTACGGCAGCCTTCTGAGCCAGCAGCTTCTCGACTTCCACTCGCTCCGCCTCCGCCTTGGTGGCTTCGGCAGTCGCGGCGGTTGCAAGATCGCTCGCGGTCTTGACAGTTGCGGCCTTCTCGATTGCCAACTTCCCGGCAGCAACGCTCTCCGCCGCGACTTTCTCGGTGGCGCTCTTGGCCGCGACCACGGCGTCATTGGCCTTCTGCGCAGCGCCCGCCTTTTCGTCAAATGTTTTCTGCAGGACGGCTAACTCCGCGGCCAGCCGGTCCGCCTCCGTCTTGGCAGCGACGGCTTTGCCCGCTTCCAGCTTGGCGAGCATCTCCAAGGTGGGCGGATTGTTCGAGAGGCTGGCCAGCGCCTTGCCATCAGCGACGTTCCACACGCGGAGCTCCCCTGTCCAATCTCCGGCCACGACGCGCGAGGCATCGTGCGTGATGGCCACTTCCAGCGCCAGGTCCGGCAGGGCCTCGAACGCTTTGATCTGCTGACCGTTTTGATCCCAGACTTTGGTAATCCGATCGCGGCCCGCGGACGCCAGCTTGCCATCGTGGGCAAACTTCACCGCCGACGCGCCGCCGGCGTGAGCATTCCAGGTCTTGACCTGCGTACCGTTGTTCATTTCCCATAGCTTCACGGAGCCGTCCTCGCTGGAGCTGGCGATGATGTTCGAATCGTCGCGCCAACTGACATCCGAGATCGCCGCGGTGTGCCCCTTCAGGCTTTGATACTCGCGCGCCGTATCGGCTTCCCACACGAACAGGCCTCCGTTGCGGTCGCCGGTGGCCAGCAGCACGCCATCAGCGCTGAACTCGATCGACGTGACCCAATCCGTGTGTTTGCGAATCTCATGCAGTTGCGAGCCATCGGCCGTGGCGAAGATGCGCACCACGCGGCCCGGTCCACCCAGCGCGATCATGGTGTGGTTCTCGTTGATATCCGCCGCCAGCACGAGATCCAACTCGTCGCCGACTTGAAACGCCCGCTGGCCGGTCTTCACGTCGTAGACCACCACGGTGCCGCGATGGGAGCCGTGCCCGCCCCCGGCCAGGAGCAAAG
>JBGTDH010000211.1:0-6212 GCA_041748435.1 Pirellulales bacterium | reverse complement strand
CGACCGAGCAAGGTCCCGCGATGACCCCGATCCGCCGATCGCCGACGACCAGCGTGCGGGCCGTGACGACGGTGGTCTCTTGCTTTACTTCGCGGCTGGCGATCTTGTAAGGGGCAAGAATGGGAACGACTTCCGCCACGCCTTCGCCACTTTCCAGCGATTGCTTGGTCTCTTCCCGCTTCTCTCCAATGGCAGCGATCACCGTGCGCTCCGTGCCTACAATGACGTGTGCCTTTAGGCCCAGGCCTTCGATGCGGTGAACCATTTGCGAGATCTCGGCTTGCGAGGCGCCTTTCTTCATGACGACGATCATGGGACGATGCTCCTTTGGTCTAACGTGGCGGTGATAAACAAAAAAGCCCCTACGACCTGAGTTTGGTCGTCGGGGCTTGGCTGGCTGTGGCGGGTTGCCGCTGTTACGCAACCTCTCCGGCCCCGCGACTTGGCGGGCTAAACCAAAAACCGAAGAACGTGGCAGCGATCAACATGCCGCTATTGTGCGCCAGCCCAACCCGGTATGCAAGGCGCGTTTGATTTGCAGCATCTACGTCCAGCCTCTGGGAAAATCGATGCTCTTCGACTAGGATGGATGCAAAGCGCGGCGGTGCGTGCGTGTTTTTTGGCCACGTCTTCAAGGCGATGGATCGTGGCTTTCAATCACTCCCGCAAGCCTAAGTTACCGCGCTGCATTACGTTGCGACACGGACGTTGCACGGCGACGAGTTTTGTCCCCTTCGCCGATCACTAGCCCGTGCCTAGTTCCGCAGCATCGGCATGAGTCCCGCCTACGCTCCTCTAACGCCTGCCGCCGGTCCGCCGATCGCCGGCATCATCGGCTCCTCGCCCGCAATGGAGGAGGTGTACCGCGTCACGCGCCAGGTGGCCAAGAGCAATGCCAGCGTGCTGTTGTTGGGCGAAACGGGCACCGGTAAGGAGCTGATCGCCAAGGCGGTGCATCAACTGAGCCGGCGGGCTACGCGCCCTTTTATCCGCGTCAACTGCGGCGCCCTGAGCGAGAGCCTGCTGGAAAGCGAGCTATTTGGCCATGTGCGGGGGGCCTTTACGGGGGCCATTGATAATCGCACCGGCCGGTTCGAGGCGGCCCACACCGGCACCGTGTTCTTGGACGAAATCAATTCCACCACGCCCATGCTGCAAGTTAAGTTGCTGCGGGTGTTGCAGGAGCGGGAGTTCGAACGGGTGGGCGATACGAACACCATCCGGGTCGACACGCGAGTCATCTCCGCCAGCAACAAGGACCTGATGGAGGAAGTGGAGAAGGAACGGTTCCGCGAGGATCTATATTACCGCCTGAATGTCGTTTCGATCCCCATTCCGCCCCTGCGGAAGAGGCGGGAAGATATTCCTGAACTCATTTCGCATTTTCTCAATACTTATAATGAGGAGAACGATCGCTACGTGGTGCATATCGACCGCGGGGCGATGGAGGCCTTGCAAGACTACCACTGGCCCGGCAACGTGCGGGAGTTGCAGAATTACATCGAGCGGGCCGTAGTGATGGCGCCCGGTGATGAATTGACGTGCGAGTTGCTTCCGGAAACCGTGCTCCGCGGCGACCGGCCCCGCGGCTCGCGGCTGATGGAGGCCGATGTAGAGACGCTGACCTACGCCCTGGTGCAGCAAGGCGTGGCCACGGCGGCGGCGACGGAAGACAACCTGCACGCCAGGATCGTGAACCGCGTGGAACGGGAGCTGATTGCCCAAGTGCTCCTCTCGTGCGAGAACGTGCAGATCAAAGCGGCCGCCCGACTGGGCATCAACCGCAACACGCTGCACAAGAAAGTGAAAGACTACGGCCTGGAGAACGGAGAGGTAGAGAAAGGATGAAGGCGGAAGGATGAAGGATGAAGGCGGAAGGATGAAGGATGAAGGCGGAAGGATGGGGGATGAAGCAGATTTGCTTGTTCATCCTTCATCCTTCATCCTTCATCCTTAATTCTCATGGCTCACATCACGATCACGTGCTTCCTGGCGAGCTATGCCGTGGCGCTGGGGCTGGAGATTTCGCGCTTATTCTTCCGGAGCGGCGTGCGCGGCGCGCTAATGGTGTGCTTTGGCGCGGCGGGCTTTCTGGCACATTCCTTGTCTTTGGGGCATCGGGCGGCGATTGCTCAAGCGGCCCCGTTGGCCAGCGAGTTCGATTTCTATCTCGTGGCGGCGTGGATTCTGGCGGCCATGTATCTGTATCTCACGGTTTATCACCCGCACAATCCAATCGGCCTGTTCTTGCTGCCGCTGGTGATCTTGTTTGTGGCCGGCGCGGCGCTGTTTGCTGATCCGCGGCCCTTCCCTCGCACGACCGCTACGCAGTGGTGGGGGCTGGTGCATGGCGTGTGTCTGCTGCTGGGCACGGTCGCTGTTACGGTGGGCTTTGTGACCGGCTGCATGTATTTGCTGCAAGCGCGGCGATTGAAGAAGAAGCTGCCCCCCGCCGATGGCTTGCGGCTGCCGAGTCTGGAGTGGTCGCAGAAGATGAATGCCCGCACGATTGCGATTGCCGTGCTGATGCTGATGGGCGGGTTCCTCTCCGGCATCGTGCTGATTCTGACCAAGCGCACCCAGGGTCAGACAACCATCCCCTGGACGGACCCGGTGGTTGTCAGCTCCAGCCTGCTGGTCGGCTGGATGTTGGTGGCGTGGCTGTTCAGCGTGTTCTATAAGCCGGCGCAACAAGGCCGCAAAGTGGCCTACCTCACCGTCGCCAGCTTCGTGTTCCTGGTGATCGCATTGGTCTCGATCCTCGCTCCCACGCAGCATGGCAACCCCAGCGTGAGCGCCCCGGACGTTCGAGCGGAGGCGGCCACATGAAAGTCCAAATGGTGGGCTGCAGCCATCATCGCTCGGCCGATGAGGTGCGCGAGCGGTTGGCCTTTAGTCCGGCGCAAGCGGCGGAAGCGCTGCAGAAGCTCCGAATGCGTTTTCCTGGAACGGAAGCGGTCCTGCTCTCCACCTGCAATCGCGTCGAGGTCTACACCGCGGTGGAAGACACCGTGCCGGGGCCAACGCATCAGCAAGTAGCGGAGTTCCTGGCGGGCTTTCACGGCATCGGCGTGTATGAAGTCTTCGACGATCTCTTCGAACGAACGGGCGAAGACGCCGTGCTGCACTTGTTTACCGTGGCCGCCAGCCTGGACAGCATGGTCGTGGGCGAGCCTCAGATTCTGGCGCAGGTCAAGCAGGCCTATGAACTTGCCTGCCAGCACCAGAGCACGGGCCCCGTCACGCACGCCATGTTTCAGGCGGCGTTGCGCGTGGCCAAGCGCGTGGCCAACGAAACCACCATTGCTCAGAAGCGAGTCAGCATTCCCAGCGTGGCCGTGTGCGATTTCGCCAGTCAAATCTTTGAACGCTTCGATGACAAGAAAGTGCTCATTCTGGGCGCCGGCGAAATGGCCGAAGAGACGCTCCGCTATCTGGTGGATGAAGGCGCACGCGATGTGACCATCCTCAACCGCAGCTTGCCGCGCGCAGAGCAACTGGCGCTCCAATGGCAGGGCCGCGCCGCCCCGTGGGAGCAGCTTCACGCCGCACTGATCGAGGCCGACCTGGTCGTGAGCACTACGGGCGCGACCGAGCCCATCGTGCGTCTTGCCGACTATCGCCAGCTCGAGCCGCAACGGTTTCAGCGTCCGCTGTTTATCCTGGATCTGGCCATGCCGCGCGATTTCGAGGCCGCTGTCGGCGATTGCTTGAATGTGTATCTCTATTCGATCGACGACCTGCGGCAAGCCTGCCAGCGCAATCTTCAGGAGCGGCAGAAGGAGTTTCCCGCGGCGCTAGCCATCATCGAACAGGAAGCCAGCCAGTTCATGGCCGATCTGTATCATCGCGCCACGGGCCCCATCATCCAGCGCTTGAAGCAGGGTTGGCACAAGCCCAAGCACGACGAGCTGCGGCGATTGTTCAACAAGCTGCCCGATCTGGACGACCGCGCGCGGGCCGAGATCGAGATCGCCTTCGACCGATTGATCAACAAGCTGCTGCATCCGCCGCTGGAATCTCTGCGGGACGAAGCCCGCACCTCCGGCACACCGCAGGCATTGCTGGAAGCTCTCAAGCGGCTGTTTCAATTGAAGGATTGAAATGTAGTCATCATCGCTCCGCTGATGACGTGTGCGTCCGTGAGTCCAGGGCGAAAAATCCTGGTTGCGGCAGGGAGCCCGCATTTCTCCACGCGGAGCGAGAAGCTTGGATCACTTCACGGGAGCAAGTTGCACGTCGCGCAGGTCCAGGAGGGGGCGGGTGAGAGGGCCTTGGGCGGCGCCACGTCATGGGAATGTCTCCGCCATCGAGCCGTACACGACCAATATCCAGACGATGGACGCCAACGGTTGACTGTCTATGATACGATCGTGAAGGGATAGTCACTACCACCGGTGGGCGCGATCCGATGACAACCGCACAGATTGTGGAAACACCGCACGGACAGACCCTTCAGTTGCCGGACGAGTTTCGCATGGAGGCATCTGTGGTCTCGATTCGCAGGGAGGGGAGCGCTATTATCCTCGAGCCGCTGAGGCCCACAACGTGGCCCGAGGGCTTTTTCGACGCCATTCACATCAGCGACCCCGCGTTCGCCAGACCGGACCAAGGGACAATGCCTCCGGCTCCGTCGCTGGATTAGGCAACAGCGTGCTATGCGATACTTGCTGGACACGAATATTTGTATCGCCCTCATGCGCAAGCAGCCAACAGTCGTGCAAAGGCTCGCCGCTGCCGCGCCGAATGAATGTTCAATCTCTACGGTGACCAGTTATGAGCTCCACACTGGCATTGCCAAGTGCCGTGACCCAATCCGGGAGCAAGTGGAGCTCCCACCCATAACCTGAATGAGGATGATTTCGAACAGGTCGCCGCGTTTAAGGCCGGGCTGCGGAGGTTTATGATTCTTTCGAATCGCGACGAGATCGACGATGCCCACCGACTCACCACCGTTGGGACCGCAAAACGTAACGAACTGCCATGCCGTCCGACCTTTCGCCTTGGTAATCAGCCACTTCGTCATCGTGATTGCCCACTTTCCTGAACGGGCAGCCTTTTCTGCCGCGGCCCGCCAATCCGTGGGTTTTTCCTGACGCATCAGCGTCGCGACCTGCTTCTTCAAGGTGCCTTGTGGCTGTTGAGTTCTTGGCATTGCGATGAGGCGATTGAGGCTGAGATCACTTCACAGGAGCAAGTTGCACGTCGCGCAGGTCGAGCAGGGGGCGGGTGAGGGGGCCTTGGGAGCGAAACGTCAGGCGGTGCGTGCCGGCGGTGAGGGTGAGCTCGCCGATCTTGAGCCGTCGATAGTTGTCCCACGTGCCGGTGCCGGGCACCGTGCCGGAGAGGCGCTGCGTGCCCAGTTCGATCAGGTACGTGCCGCCGGCCACGCTGTCTTCGCAGGCGTAATCCAACGAGACCGTGTAACGGCCGGGCTGCACGACGTTCATCGTCCACACCGCCTGATCGTTCTCGCTCTGCCAGTAGCCCAGGTTGCGGTACTTGTCTTCGAACACGATTGTGCGGCCGTACATCTCGCACTGCGTGGCGAACAGCCGCAGCGAGCCGTCGTTAAAGGGCTGGACCACCTCGGGCTTGTTGCCCGCGAACTCCTTGCGCGGCGGGCCGAGCGTCGCCAGATACGCCAACAAATCGGCCATCGCGGCCGGCGGAAGATCTTTCTCAACGCCCTCGGGCATCAGCGATTTTCCGCTGGCGGCCAGCTCCTCGATCTCGCTGCGCAGCACGGTCTGCTGCTTGTTCTCTTGCAACAACAGCGTGACGCTGGTGCTGGTCTCGGCGGCCAGCATGCCGGCCGCGGTGCGGCCATCGGTGGTGACCAGCACATAGCTGAGATACTTGGCCTCGACGGCCCGATTGGGATCGAGAATATGCACCAGCATCGCGGCGGGAGAGCGATCAGACATTGCCGTCAGGTCCGGACCCACGGCATGGCCCACCTCGCCCAGCTTGTGGCAAACGGAGCAACTCTTTTTGAACACGGCCACACCCTGCTCCATACTGCCGGTGGAGCTCAGGATCGTTTGATAACTGTCGATCACCTGCCGCCGGTTCGTGTCGATCGCGCCGGCCAGCAAGGTCTCTGCTCGCGTGCGCAGGTCGCCCTTCAAGCGAGTAAGCAGTTGCTGACGGCGGGCCGTGTCGATATCGGCCGGCTGCACCTGCTTCTGCTCCAGCGCCGCGAGCAGCGC
>JBGTDH010000210.1:0-4866 GCA_041748435.1 Pirellulales bacterium | reverse complement strand
GGAAACGCACGGGAAAGGTCGATGTTGACATCCCGGTCCGGCAATCGGAGTCTTGGGCGACCATCGCTCAAAAGATTAAGAACTCTATTGGACCGACGAAGTCGATTGGCCAGCTCTACATTCTTGATAATGGGTCGCCTGCAAATAAGGATTATGGGCAACAGATTGGTTCACACCGCATTCAACCAAGTGATTTGCAGATCATTTCACATCTCTTTTCCGAAGGTTCCGTGATCGAACTCTATGGCTGCCATATGGGCTTGTCGCAGTACGACAAGTATCGCCAACAAATGGCCGACATTACGAGCGCGAAAGTCCGCGGTGCAACGACGTTCCGTAAAGCTGGATTCCCGTTCGATGACGTAAAGCCGGACAACTATGATAGCCGGTATCCCGACAAGTCGATACAGACCACGACTCCCAATCGCCCCGAAGCTTCGAGGAAGAAATAGTGAACAATCGCCTGTTTCAAGTGATCGTTTGTGTATTTGTTGTCTTGGCTGCGTCCTGTACGTCGCAGCCGGCCACGTCAGAACGTGATCCGGAGTATGTTGCAGCCCAAAAAGCCAAGTTCGCAAAGGCCGTTGCGACTGCCAAGCGCTTTGAGTTTACGGTACGCGACGACCGCGACGACGATTCTGAATGGCGCCTCGGACCAGTCATTGTTGACAACGCTGTGGAGGTAGCTCGCCTGAAGGATAAACTCACGACCGCAGTAACCGATATCCGACTGAACGATACTCCTTTCTATGAGGTCCTGCTTGGAACCTTCGGCGAGATTACCATTGTTTACGAGCCTGCACCCGACCTAAGACACTATAAGAAGCTTCGACTTGGCACCGACACTCATCTTGAGTTCTTCGCGGACGAGATTCTGACGGCAGTGTTGTCCGACGCATCGTTCTATCATGAACTCCTACGACTCGCGACGCACGCGAGCGAGCGCGATCCCCGATTGGCGATCCAAACTCGTCCTTCGCCGAATACTAACAATTGAGCCGTCCTGCCGCCACTACGCGTACGACTCTGACCGGAAACCTGGCACAAGTGATTGATCGCAACGGCCGCGTGACCGAGTTTTCCTACGACCACCAGCACCGCCTGACCAGCGAAGTCTGGCGCAGCGGCGTGGGCGGAACGGTTCTGCGCACCATCGCCAGCACGTTCGACGCCGCCGATCAGCTCACCTCCCTCAGCGATCCCGACAGCGCCTACGGCTACACGAAACATAAAGGTGTCAGGAACCGATGTTTTAGACCTCTGCAGAGAAAAAAGGGGACGCAGCCAATACTGTTCGGCACGGGAGTTGTTGTTGCCCCTATTTCGCGATTGTACGACGGGCTGACCCCGAATCGGTAGCGGAGGAGACAATGTGCGGAGCGGACGCCCCGCAAACGCTTACTGAAGCGCGCAGCGTCAAGCGGCTCGCGACGCAAATTGAAGCGCGACCGAGCAGTGAAACGTCACTTCTTCTTTTGAGCCTCGTCGTGCGTTTTCAACTTGGCCAGATGTGCCAGCAATTCCGCTTCGCTCGCCAGGCCCGTGAAGTAGTAGCAGATCATCTCGTAGGTCCGCAGCGTGGGCTTGCGGTCCGTCCAGAGGCTGATCAGCAGGCAAGCGATGATCGCGCAGTAGGTTTGGATTTCAATGCCGTTTTGGCTGTGGCTGAGCAGATGCCGGCAGCCCAGCAGATGCTTGAAGAACCTGAAGAAAATCTCAATGGCCCACCGCCGGGAATAGATCAAGGCGATGATTTCGGCCGGGACGTCCAGCAGATTCGTGGCGATCCGCAGGATGCCGTCGCTGTCCACGCCGCTGGAGCCGCCGCGGTACTTGCCGCGACTGGTGTGCGGCGAGCACTTCACACAGACCAGGCGAATCGGATGATCGGGACGTGCGTCGGCCTTGCCGGTTTGGCCCAGTCGCACGACTTGATCACTGAGCACGCCCGCGGCGCGGTCTGCCTCCGTCAGCGGACGCTCTTCGACCAGTCCGTACACGCTGTTGTCGCGCAGGCGGCAGACGTAACTGCTGTTGGCCGCAACGATCTCGTTGAACAGCCTGAACTTCGCGTAGCCGCGGTCCATCACGTACAGCCGGTCGGACTCGATGGTCCGCTGGAGCACGGCCCGTTCGTCATGCTCGCCGCCGCCATCGGGCGTGACGTCGATCCGCGTCGGCACGTAATGATCGACTTCGAAATGCGTGTGCAGCCGCCACTTCACCAGCCCGCTGCCGGTCTGCTGCTTGAGCCAGGAGGCCTGCATCAGCTTCGGCAGCGCTGTGATCAACGTGCCGTCGACGAGTGTCAACGTCTGATCGATATCCTTCAACCGCGGTTCGCGGCCGAGCGGTTTCAATTCCGCCCCCAACTCGGCGATGATCTCTTTCAGCCGTTGGGCGTCGAACACGGAGGCCGCTTCGGACAGCGATCCCAGCGAGGCCCGCGCGCAACCGAGTTTTTTCTGCACCTTTGCCAACTCGCTGGGCTGTTGGATGCCGCGCAGCGAAGTAACCACCGCGTTAAAAAGATAGAGCAAGATCAGCAGGCAATACTGATCGAAGTGCAACTTGCGATTGCCGGCCTTGTCTCGCGCACAACCGACCTCGTGCAGCCGCGCGAGGAGCGGGCTCAGCTTGTCGAAATACTTCAAGCCCGACACGTCCTTGCTGGTCACTTCTGGGCGTGGCTTGCTTGCCATCTGCCCATCATGCGCACGTCCTGCCGAAAGCGCAAGTTAAAATGGGTAGGATACCAGTTATTTTTACTTGGCGCAAATGCCGTGCCGAACAGTATTGGGACGCAGCTCTTTTCCGGCTCATAACTCTTTTTGACGAATCAGAACTATTTTAGGGATGCGGATTAGACCAGGAATAAAGGGGGAAGACAAAACCGGTCATGAACTCTTTTGTCGGAAAGGGGGGGGCGTGCACCGCCCCTCTCGCGGGTGACGTTCGGAAGGTTTAGCCTTCGCTCTGATTTGCGACCGTGGCCTGCGGCACATGGTCGTGATTGCGGATGTGTTCCGAGCAGTAGCCGCAGGCGCCGGCGCATTGCGAGCAATAGCGAAACTCCATCTGCGGGTGCGACTTGTCGGTGATGCCGCACACGAGGCAGCGATGAAAGGGCTTTTCTTTATCCACCACCACCTTGGTTTGCCACGCCCTGCGCCGCCGGCCGCCTTGGATGCGTTCGACCACGTCGCGGCCGAAGAAAACAAAGAAGTTCACCACACTCGCGGCCACGGCGGCCCGCGTCGACCAATCGCCCGTGGAAAAAGCCACCAGGTAGCCGATCCATTGCAACAAGGCGAGCCACTTGATCTTGATCGGCAGGATCATGAACAGATTGATCACGAAGTCGGGATACAACTGCGCAAACGCCAGGAACACGGTGAGTTGCACGAAGGAGTTCGTGGCCGCCACCTCGGGGGTCAGGAACGCGGCGGCAACCGTGGCGACGTAGCCGATCAGCAGGAAGACGTTGTAGCGGAACGCGCCCCATTGGGCCTCCAGGGCCGTGCCCGTGAGATAGAACAAGTACCAGAAGAAACAGGCGAAGATGAGGTTGGTCTGGGGCGGCTCGACCAGGAAAGTTGCCAGCCGCCAGACCTCCCCGGCGAGCACCTGGCGGGGAATAAGCCGCAGGATGTCGAGTGACTCGGGACGCGCCTGCCCCACGCCGTAGGTCAGCACCTGGCAACCGATGATAAACAGCGTGACGTTGGGCACGGCAAAGCGTCGGAGCCGGCGTTCCAGTTTGTTCAGCATGAGTCGATGGTTTGCAGGATCAATCGTCACGGGGACATGGTTGGCGGAGGCACTAGAAACCGCTCCCAGGCAGCCGGGACTTGCGTGCCTGATTCCGTGGCTGTCTGGCCGTTCGCAGAAGCGGACCAATGATAGACGGCGTCCTGCTGGCGGATCTCGATTCGCGCCGCCGCGCCGTCCCAGCCAAACCAGCCGGGACGAGCAGTGCCGGAGTTCTGTGCCGCGCCGTCCGGCAACTCGCGCCCGATCGGCAATTGCTGACGCGCCATCGCCTGTTGCTGATCATCCAGGATCCGATCGAGTTTGGACCAGGCATGCTCCGCAAGCTGCTGGAACTCCTCGCGGAAAGGCGCGACTTCTGTGATCACGCGAACGCCGTCCTCGAGGTGCTGATCCCAATGACGGCGTTCCAACTCGACGTACTGCCGCCACGAGACTTGAAGGACGGCGTTGACTTGCCGAAGCTGCTCGGGCTGCAAGCCGAGCTTCACCGCGTCCGACGCAGTGAGCTGCGGACCATCCGCGGTGATCATGCCCGGTTGCGGCGGTTGGACAGCCGCGACATCAAATCGTGAAAAATTCCGCGGCGGCCGGGTGCGCGCAGCTCGCGCGCGGCCCCAACTGAACTCACGCCAGATTTGCCGCGCGGCGGGGATGACCAGGTAGCCGTAGACGACCGCCACCAGCATCGCCGCCGCGACGAGTGAAGCTCGCCGACGCCTGGCGGGCGTGGGTATCCGCACTGCTGCAATGCCGCGGCGCGGTGCTTCCTCGATCGGCGGAAGATCGGCTAACGCCTCACTAACTTCCTTGTAGGGTGGGAGTGACCCCTGACCCAAGCAACGCTCGAGGACTCTGTTCCAACGTGGATCAAGCGTCATGTTCCGCCGCGGGAGAGCGTCGCCTGTTGGCAACTCGCCGGTGAGCAGCTCATGGATCAAGAGGCCCACGGCGCGAATGTCGGCCTCTGGCTCGGCCGGCTCGCCCGAGAGCAGACCGGCAAGCCCGAGGCCGGTAATTTTCACGCCGCCCTGCGAATCGACAAACACGTATTCCGAATTCAGGCGGCCATGCACGATGCCGGCACGGTGCGCC
>JBGTDH010000209.1:0-14975 GCA_041748435.1 Pirellulales bacterium | reverse complement strand
GGTTGCGGTGGTCCCAGGTGTACTCGATCCGCTTGTCGTCGACGGTGGCGCTGGAGATGCGTTCCTGCCAGGAGCGATTTCCCTCGTCGTCATAATAGTAGTTCCACGTGCCGTCCGAAGTCAGGCGGTTGTTTGTGCCGGTCGTGTAGCCCGACATCGTGCGGTTGCCGTTCTCGTCGAACGTGAATGTTTCGTCGGTCTGGTAGTCGTGATTGGCCGAGGTGACCTGGTCGGTGTGGTCGTAGCCGTAATCGCTCGTGCCGTCGTCGCCCACCAGGGAGGTGAAGGCCATCTGCGTGACGCGCGAAGCGGCGTCAAACGTCCAGTCGTAATCGGCGTATGTCGTGCTGTCTTGCGTGTGGGTGAGGCTATTCAGACGGCCCATGTCGTCGTACCCGAACGCGCTGGCGGCGATGAGGTTGGTCGAGCCGCCGGCGAGGCTCTTGTAACGGCTGATGGTGGTGAACTGGCTGGCGGCGTTGTAAGCCAGGTCGATGCGTTTATCGGCCACGGGTCCGCCGCCGGTGCCGTTCTCCGTTTGCTCCAGCCGCGTCAGACGCTGGAGATTGTCGAAGGTATACGTGTTCTTATAATCGTTCACGTAACCGGACCCGACGTTGATTTGCGCGGCCAGCTCCGTGCGGCTCCCCACGGCGTTGTATTGCTGCGCCAGCTTCACCAACGGGCCGCCGTTGTTGATCTCCTCCAGCGTCACGCGCCCCAGGTTGTCGCGGGTGTAGGCGTAGTCGGAGTAGGCGTCATAGGCGTCGGTCAACTCGTTGGCGTCGTTGAAAACGAAGTTGAGCGTATGCACGGTCGTGCTGCCGTTCTTCCAGCGCTCCGTCGTGAGGTTGTACAGGTTATCGAAGACGAACTCGCGGATGCGCCCCATGCGGTCGGTGATTTTTATTAGCTCACCGGCGTTTCCGTACTCCAGCGTGCGGGTCTTGTTGAGTTCGTTAGTTTCGCTCGTCGGCCGATTGAAGACATCAAACACCCAGGTGGTGTCGTTGCCGACCGGATCGGTGAGGCTGGTGCGATTGCTGGCGGCGTCGTAGCCAAGCGTGGTGGTGGGCCGGCCGAGCGAGCCCGCGCCGTCGGGATCGTGTTGCTTGGTTTCGATTAGCCGATCGCGGATGTCAAAGCGATAGTCGGTCGTGTGCGAGAGCGGATCGGTGACGCTCTTGGTTAGCCCGTTGACGTAGTAGGCGTAGACCATTTCGGGACGGCCGGTGCCCGGGTCGGGCAAGATGGTCTTGATGCGGCGGCCGAGGTCGTCATATTCGTGATCGGTGCGGCGATTCAGGGCGTCGATCTCACCGATAAGTTGCCCGGCGTCGTCGAAGTCGAACTCGATCACGGGACTGGTCAGGCTGCCCGCGCCGTCGGGATCGGCATAGGTGATCTTCCACAGCCGGTTCATGTTGTCGTGCGCGAACTGCGTCTGGTTGCCCAGCGCATCGGTCTGGCTGGTGACGCGGCCGGCGGCATCGAACACGGTCGTAATCACGGGAGCGGCCAGCGAGCCCGCGCCGTCGGGATCGGGGAGCGTGGTCGATGTGCGGCGGCCGAGCGTGTCGACGACGAACGTGGTGCGGCGGCCGAGCGGATCGACCTCGGCCGTGAGATCGCCGGCGGAGTTGTACTCGTAATCGACATCGACCTGGTCGGCCGTGCTCTTGGCGTACACGATCTGGATCAGGCGGGCGAACTCGGCATCGGTCGTGCTGGTTTCGTAGTTGTACTCGGTGACGATGTTGTTGGCGTCGGTCACGGTCCGCAGCAGTCCGCCGGGCAAGCTGCCGGTGGTGGGCGCGGCCGTGTAGGTGAAGCTGCGCGTCTTGCCGCCACGCGTTTCCGAAAGCGTGTTGCCGTTGGTCGTGGAGAGCGTGTAATCGGTGGTGTTGTTGCGCTCGTCGGTGTAGCTGGTGGGCAGGTTGAACGTGGCGTGATAAGTCCAGGTCAGATCGTTGTCGTCCGCCAGGTCCAGATCGAGCAAGTTGAACGTCGCATCATAGGTGTAGTCCGTGACCTGCGTGCCCAGGCTGCCTGCGCCATCGGGATCGGGCTTGGTCATCTGCACCGGCAGGCCGGCAATGTTGCGGGTGATGGTGGTGATGTTGCCCAGATCGTCGGTGATCTTGGTGGGCTGGCCCCAGCGGTCGGTCTCGAAGCTGGTCACGCGGTCGAGCGCGTCAGTGAGCGTGCCGATACTATCAGCCGGAATCGCCAACGGGGCGGGGTCGTCGAAGGAGCCGGCCGTGGCAGTGTTGACCAGCCCCTTCACCATCACCGGCGCGATGAGGGCTTCCGTCAGGTCCTCGAAGATTTGTTTCTTCAGGCGGCGGGCGAAATCGTACTCGTAGCCGGGGCCGTTTACCATCTCGTCGGACGCATTGTTCATCAGGCCATCCGCCGCGCCGCCGTTGACATAGGCATACGTACCGACCGGGGCCGAAAGCGGCCCGGCGCCATCGGGATCGGGCGAGGTGATGGAGACAATCCGCCCATTAGTGTGACCAATGGTGGTGGTGCGGCCGGCCCAATCGACGATCGAGCTCAGCAGGTTGTTGGTGTAGTTGAGGGTGGTGACGCGGCCGGTGGGATCGGTAATGCTCGTGAGCTGTCCGGAAGTCCAGTCGAACGTGGTCTTGTTGCCGTTGCGATCGGTGCGCTCCAGCAGGTTGCCCGTCGAATCGAACTTCACATTGTTGGTGTGCTTGTCGGTCAGCGTGTACGTCTCGTCGCCGTTCTTGACGAGCGTGTCGGTACTCCACGCGGGGGTGAGGTAATCGGTGCCGCTCTTGGTGAAGTAGTCTGTCTGGCCGCCGGAGTAGAGGGCGCTCACGCCATTGGCATCGACGACCAACTGGTCCAACCCGGCGACCCACCACAGATCGCCAAAGCCGGTCGTGGTGTGGCGATTGACGAGGATCTTCGTGCCGGTGAGGTTGCGATAAGAAAGCTCGCTGCCGTGGTACTCCGTGATGCGCAGCGTCCAGTTGTAGTTGCCGCTAGGGAGGCTGGAGAAATCGACCTGATGCACGAACCGCTGCACGCCGCCGGCCGACAAGCCCGTGGTACTGTAGTAAACCGTGGGGCCGACCACTCCGCCAAACGTGAGCTGCGCGCCGATCTTGTCCGGCACGGCCCCCGACGCGGGCTGCACGGTGTCGACAATCACGATCGGACGGGCATCGCCCGCGGTGTCATAGGTCAGGGTCAAACCGAAAGGGAGGGAATTGCCCGTGGTGAGATAGCCGGCGTGGACCTGTCCGCCTCCTTCGATCACGGCATTGGTCATGCCCGTGGCGTCGTTATCGACAATCAGGCCGATGCCGATTCCATCGGCGATGTTCGCGTTGACCGCGCTGGCGAGATTGACCTTGAAAGTCTCATCGGCCTCATGCAGCGTATCGCCGGAGACGGAGACCGTGATGTTCTTGGGCTGCCCATCGCTGGCCGCGAAACTAAGCGTGCCGCTGGCGGTCGTGTAGTCGCTGCCGCCGGTCGTGGCGGTGGCATTGGCCGTGGACCAGACCACGGTGACGGCCGAACTGATCGGTCGCAGAATGCTCACGGAAAAGACGGCGTTGACCGTGCCGGAGTTGGTTTCGTTGACCGTGAAGTCGGAAACCGAGAGCGTGGTCGGTTCATTATCGACAATCGTGACAATGCCCTGACTGTCGACGATGGTTGCCCCGACCGCGCTGGCCAGATTGATCTGGAATGTCTCGTGAACCTCGCTCAGTTCATCGCCCGTGAGGTTGATCTGGATGTGGGCAGTCGTCTGGCCGACGGCAAACGTGAGCGTGCCGCTGGCGGCGCTATAGTCACTCCCGGCGGTGGCGGTGACGTTGGCGGTGCTGTAGTTGATGGTGACCTGGCTGGCCGAGGCTTCGGACAACGTGACGGGAAAGCCGATTTCTCCGACGTCGAAGTCTCCCTCCTCAATGGAAAAATCGGCGACGGCCGCGTCAATGGCCAGCAGCCAGCGTTCTTCCAGCGGCTCAAACAAGGGATGCACCTGAAAAGGCCTCCTCCGCCCCGCGCCGTTCCTTCGCACTCTGCCTTTATTGCCGCCCCCCCCCAGACTGCCAATTCGGCGGAGCACGGTGGCGATGAAGCTCATAGCATTCCCTCCCTGTTGCAGTGCGCGCAGCGGCGTCTCCCCGCCGAAAATGTCCCTTAGGAAGGAGGGGATGCCACTCTGCCTGGAGAATACAGGGATGGCAGGCATTGTCAATCAATTTGTTGTCGGAATTGCCCTGATCGACGTTTGCCGGTGGCGACGCGCCCGCCGCCAGGTGCTGGACGGTTGACTATTCCCTGTTAATACTGATCGCCGGTTTATTTTGATTGCGGGCCGATGCGCTCGCTCACGCGGCGGCAGTTGGGAAGGGACTCCAGGAACGTGCGGCCGTACTGCTTGGTTTTCACGCGCGGGTCGAGAATCACCACGGTGCCCGTGTCGCGCTTGGTGCGTATCAGGCGGCCAAAGCCTTGCTTTAGCTTGAGCACGGCTTCGGGGAGCGAGTAATCGCGGAAGGGGTTACCCCCGGCGGCGCGGATCGCTTCCAGCCGCGCTTCCACCAACGGCTTGTCGGGCACGGAGAAGGGCAGCTTGGGAATGATGACCATCTGCAAAGCGTCCCCGGGCACGTCGACGCCTTGCCAGAAGCTGTCGGTCCCCAGCAGCACGCTGCGCGGATTGGCTTTGAATCGCTCGATCATCTGGCTGCGCGGCAAGCCCTCTCCCTGGCTGAGAAGCGCCAGGTTCTGTTCCGCCAGCCACGGCGCCAGCGCGGCCGCGGCCTTGTTCATCAGGGCGTAACTGGTGAACAGCACAAAGGCCCGGCCTTCGCTGCGGGTTACATAACGGCGAATCATGGCCATGGTCTGCTTCTCGAAATCGGCCGGCTTCTCGACCGGGTCCGGCATGTCTTCCACCAGCACCAGCGTGGCTTGCTTCGGATAATCGAACGGGCTGCCGACCGCTAGTTGCGCGGTTTTCTCCAATCCCACGCGGCTGCGAAAGAAGTCGAACGATTGCTGACTGCCCACCGCCAGGGTCGCGCTGGTCATCACCACTGTCTTGACCTTCTCGAACAGATGCTCGCGAAGCTGCGGACCCACATCGACCGGGGCGGCGTCCAGATCGAGCCGCGTGCGGCGGCCGCGCGACATTTCGACCCAATAGACATAGCCCTCCATCTTCTGACGCCGCCATGTTTCGATCTCGCCGGCCAAACCACTCAAGCGCCCGGCGGCTGATTCCAAGTCCTGCTTGTCTTCCGGCGCCTTGAGCCGCTCTGCCTCGGTCCGCAGCATCGCGGAAAGCGTGTCCAAGCCTTCGCTCAGGCTGTTGGCCACCACTTCGGGCTGATCGACGCGGCCGTTCTTTCGGCCATGATCGGCGTACCACAACTCCACATCGCCGAAGAAGCCGTCGGCGCGAGTGCGGCATTCCCACACCTGTTTCTGGGCTTCCCCCAGCCCATGATGCACCAGCAGGCCCTTGTTGGCGCGGTCGTTGTAGAGCTTGTTGAGAATGTACTCCACTTGTCCGCTGGTGACGCGCACGCCCAAATGATCGCCCGCCACGGCCTCCAGGTTGTGGGCTTCGTCGAAGATCACGACATCGTAGTCGGGCAGCATGCCTCCGCCATCGCGCCGCAGGGCCAGATCGCTGAAGAACAGGGCATGGTTCACCACCAGCACCTCCGCCCCGCGCATCTGCTGGCGCGCCGCGTAGTAAAAGCATTCGCCGTGCGTGGGACACTTGCGTCCCATGCAGTTGCCGTGATCGCTGGCCACTTCGTCCCAGACCTGGGGCAGGGGTTTGAAATCGAGGTCGCTCAGCGATCCGTCCTTGCTTTGCTTCGACCACGCGGCAATCGTGCGGAGTTGTGCGAACTCTTGCTCTTCGCGAAACAAGCTGCCGGCACGCTCCAGGGCCATGCGCATCCGCCGCTTGCTGAGATAGTTGCTCCGCCCTTTGACGAGTACGGCCGAGAACTTGATCGGGATGACCTCGCGCAATAGCGGCAGGTCCTTGTGCATCAGTTGCTCTTGCAGGCTGATGGTATGCGTGGCCACGATCACGCGGCGCTTCTTCGGCTCCTTCTCTCCCGGAGCCGCGGGCCGCTCCTCGGTGGCGGCGAGAATGGCCGGGACCAGATAGCCGAAGCTCTTGCCCACACCCGTTCCTGCCTCGACCACCAGGTGCCTCTGCCGGGCGATGGCCTGCGCTACCGCTTCCGCCATGGCCAATTGCTCCGGCCGCTGCTCGTAGTGCGGCAGGCGTTTGGCCAGCCGCCCTTGCACGCCCAGGATATCGGCCGGACGGAGCATCGGAGAATCGAGTGGGGAGAAAGCGGCCATTATAGAGCATCGCCCGCGAGGGTGCAGAGCACGAAAGCGCCCAGAATGACGGTGGCCTTGCCGCTGATGGGGATGGCACTGCTTGAAGGCTCGGAACTACGCATCGAAGTGCGGGTTGGCGGACAGGTAGAGATCCGACCGCTGCCGTAGAGCCGCCCCGCATCCAGCACCATGTCCCCCTCTGCCAACGCCGGGGCGGTCGAAAACACTTGGCCGGCACGGTACAATTCTTCGTCGCGCCAATCGTGGCGTCGGCGTGCCGTATCGAGGGTCATTCGCGTCAGGATTGGACAGAGCATCTATGGAGAATAAGCCGGGCGACCGCCCCACCGACGACACGCCCACGCCGCGGCCCCGCTTCACCTCGTCCACGCTCGGGTTCTTATTCGTCGTGATGCTGGTGCTGCTGTTGTTCTACTTCAGAAACGATGCCGGGCGCAAGACGCCCATTAGCTACGGCCTGTTTCGCCAGCAGCTTTCTGCCGGCAACGTGCAGGAGTTGGAATTCGCCAGCAAATACGAGATCAGCGGCAAGTTCAAGCAGCTTCCGCCGGAGCTTAAAGAGAAGGCCGAGAAGCGCAACGCGGGGGTCGATTTCACGGTCGTCCTCAGCCCGTTGGTGGGCGAGGAGCTGGATCAGGAGTTGTTGGCCAAACTGGCGCCCGTCGAGGGGAACCTGGATCGCTACAAAGCGCTGCAACCCAGCGACGACGCGGCCTACCTCATGCTGATGCTGTTCCTTGTGCCGGCCCTGCTCATTGTGGTGCTCTGGTTCATGTTCCGGCGGGCACGGGATCAGTTCCTGGGGGGCGGCATTCTCAGCGGCTTCAGCAAGAGTCCGGCCAAGCGCTACGAGGGAAGCAAGAAGCCCATCACGTTTGCCGATGTCGCGGGCCTGGAGAACGTGAAGAGCGATCTCGAAGAACTCGTCGAGTTCCTCAAGAACCCGGAAAAATTCCAGCGACTGGGAGGCCGCATTCCCAAAGGCACGCTGCTGATGGGTCCCCCCGGAACCGGCAAGACGCTACTGGCCAAGGCCGTGGCGGGCGAGGCTGGCGTGCCGTTCTACTCCATCAGCGGCTCGGAGTTCATTCAGATGTTCGTGGGCGTTGGCGCTGGCCGCGTGCGGGATATGTTCAAGACTGCCAAGGAGACTGCCCCCTGCATCCTGTTCATTGACGAGATCGACGCCGTGGGCCGCGTGCGCGGCGCCGGCTTGGGCGGCGGGCACGATGAGCGCGAGCAGACGCTCAACCAGATCCTCAGCGAGATGGACGGCTTCAGCCCCAACGAATCGGTTATCGTTGTGGCCGCCACCAATCGGCCCGATGTGCTGGACCCTGCCCTGCTGCGGCCGGGACGGTTCGATCGCCACATTACCGTCGATCGGCCCAATCTCAAGGGACGCAAAGAGATTTTTAAGGTCCATTCCCGCAACGTTCCCCTGTCCGATAACGTCGATCTGGAACGCCTGGCCCGCGGCACCGTGGGTCTCACGGGCGCCGATATCCAGAACCTTGTGAACGAGGCGGCCCTGGGCGCAACGCGGCTCGATAAAGACAAAGTGGAAGCCAGCGATTTCGAGCAAGCCCGCGACAGGGTGCTGATGGGTCCCAAGCGGGAGGAAGTGCTCACCGGCGAAGAGAAATCGATGACCGCCTACCACGAAGCCGGCCACGCCCTGCTGGCCTGGATGCTTCCCGGCGTGGACCGCGTGCATAAAGTGACCATCATTCCCCGCGGGCGCGCCTTGGGCGTGACGCAGCTTTTGCCCGAGGAAGACCGGATGAACATCGGCGAGAGCGAGCTGCACTCGCGGCTGATCTTCATGCTCGGCGGCCGCGCCGCAGAGAAGCTCGTGTTCGATGAGTACAGTGCCGGCGCCGAGAACGATCTGATGCGGGCCACGCAGCTTGCCCGCCGCATGGTTACGCACTGGGGCATGAGCGAGCGCGTGGGCCCCGTCGCTTTCCGCGGTAGCGAGGAACATCCCTTCCTGGGCAAAGAGTTCCACGAGCAGCGTGAATACAGCGAGCATACCGCCCGCACGATCGACGAGGAAATCACGCGAATCCTGCACGGCGCCGCCGATCGCGCGCAAGAATTGCTGACCAAACATCGCGACAAGCTGGACAGTCTCTCCAAGGCCCTGGAAGACAACGAGATTCTGGACGAAGTCGAGATCGAAGCCATCATCGGCCCCTCCCAACGCACCACCGGCTCCAACGGCCAAACCGAGCATCCCAAGCCGCAAACTGCCGCCCGAGAGGCTTCATGAGCATGCAACTCTTTGGAGTGCGGCGACTCGTCGCCGCTGTGGGACTCTTTGGACGAAGTGGTGTGAGCGTTCTTGTGTTGGCCCTGCTCACCACTTGCATGGCGTCAACGCAATCGCCGCCGACAACGGATCTGGCACAACTCGAGTGGATGGTTGGCGCCTGGAGCGAGGTCAAGCCGGGCACAGAAACCGAGGAGCACTGGCTGCCAGCGAAGGGGGGCCTGATGCTTGGTCTCAATCGCACGGTCCGGGCCGAGGGCCGCAGCTCGTTCGAGTATCTGCGCATTGCCCGCACCGAGAAAGGCATCAGCTATTTCGCCAGTCCCCAAGGCCGCCCCGCCACGGAGTTCCCACTCCTCGAGACGGCCGACAATCGCGTCGTCTTCGAGAACCTCCAGCACGATTTCCCGCAACGCATCATTTACTGGCTCACTCCGGAGGGCCATCTCCACGCCCGCATCGAAGGACTCATCAACAAAAAGCGCCGCAGCGCCGAATGGCACTGGAAAAAACAGAAGTAGCCGGTCGATGTCTACTTCCAATCCTCCGCCGTGGATAACGCCAGCAACTGCGGGACGAGGGCGCGGATGGCGCGGGCGCGGTGGCTGAGGGCGGCTTTCACGGCGGGGCCGAGCTCGCCGAAGGTGCGGTGATACTCGACGATCTCGAACAGGGGATCGTAGCCGAAGCCGCCGCTACCGGATCCCTCGCGACGAATGCGGCCGTGGCAGTACCCTTCGCTCTCTGCTTGCACCTCACCGGCCGGGTTGGAAAGCGTGGCGTGACACACATAGTGGGCGGTGCGATTCTCCCCCGGCACGTCGGCCAGCCGCTCTAGCAGCAGCCGACTGTTCGATGCATCCGTTGCCCCGGGACCGGAGAAGCGGGCTGATAACACGCCCGGCTCTCCGCCAAGAGCATCGACCACTAGACCGCTGTCTTCCCCCAGCACCCAGGCGTTGAGGTTGCGCGCTTGTTGCGTGGCCTTCAATGCGGCGTTCTCCGCAAACGTGTTGCCCGTCTCCTAGACTTCGTTGGCCTGCGAATACTCGGCCAACGAGCGCAGCTAAAAACCATCCGTCAACAGCAGCTCCGCCAACTCCCCGAGCTTCTTGCGATTATGAGTTCCCAGCACGAGCAGCGGCATCGTTTAGAGTGCGGCGACTCGTCGCCGCTTTAGGAGTTTTTGAAATGCTTGTCCCGGTTGCGGCAAAGTGCATAATGCGCCGCGCTGAGGAACGTCCCCGTGCGAAACTTTCCGGGATGATCCATGATCTCGATCAACGAGCAATTTGTCGAGTCGGCGGCCCCTAATGCAGAGGCGGCCAAGAACGGGCGAGCCCTCGTGCTCAAGAGCAAGTTCCTGGCTCTGCACCACTCGGCCGACGGGACGCTGCTGTTTGGCACTTGCCAAGGCAGCGGCAAGGAACCCTATCTCTGCTCGGCCGATTTTGCGGTCGCCGGTGCGGCCGTCTATCGCTGCAACTGCCCCAGCCGCCAGTTCCCCTGTAAGCACTCGCTGGGGTTGATGTTTGCCTTTGTGCAAGGAAAGAAGTTCACGCCCGCGGACGTGCCCGAGACCATCTCCAATAAACGGGAAAAGGTGGCCGCCCGCGTCGAGAAGAAGAAGGAAGACGCGGAGAAGCCCAAGACAGTGAACAAGGCCGCTCTGGCCAAGAAGATCAAGGCGCAGTTGGCCGGCATCGATCTGCTGGAGAAGCTCACGCTCGATTTGGTGCGTTTGGGCATCGGAAACATGAACGCCAAGAGTGCCCGCGAGGTCGAAGATCAAGCCAGGCAGTTGGGCAACTCCTACCTGCCCGGCGCCCAGGCCGCGCTGCACAACTATACGAAGCTCTTCTACAACGCCGCCGGGGACGAGCGCACCGCCGCGGGACGCGAAGCCATCTACAGCGAAGCCCTCGACCAGCTTGGCCGCTTGCACACGCTCGTCAAGCAAGGGCGGGCCTACCTCACGCGCCGTTTGGAGGACCCGGAGCTCGCGCCGGAGACGGAATCCAGCATCGCGGCCTGGCTGGGGCACGCCTGGCAACTCCGCGAACTGAAGGATGCCGGTCTCGTGCAAACGAGCGTCGAGCTCGTGCAACTGGCGTTCAACTCGCACGACGACGCAGCGCGTCAGGAGCTGGTCGATACGGGCGTGTGGATGAATCTGGCCAGCGGCAAAATTCAGATCACGCAGACGTTCCGACCCTACAAGGCCGTCAAGTACATCAAGAGCGACGACAGCTTCTTCGACGTGGCCCAGGTGCCGGAGCTCTGCCTCTACCCAGGCGGTGTGAACCCTCGCGTTCGCTGGGAGGGTCTCGTGCCGCGGCCGCTAGCGCCCGCAGATCTGGAGCGGATTCGCCATCACGGCCAAGGCGATTTCGCCGCCGTTGTCAAAGACGTCAAGTCGCACCTCAAGGGTCCCTTGGCCGACAAGCAGCCGATCTACGCCCTGAACTTCGCACGCATCGGCAAGGTCGGAGATTCGTTTGTTGTGGAGGATGCCCGCGGCGAGCGACTTGCGATGACGGACCGCGGGATGGCGGAAGAGCCCCCCAGTTGTCACCTGTTGCCGTTGCTGCCCTCGGCCGTCTTCACCGGACAAACGCTTGTCGCGCGCTTCCGACACGACCTCGATACTCGCAAACTCGCCATCAAGCCGCTGAGCATCGTCACCAGCAGCGCCATCGTGCGACTCACGTTTTGATAATCCTCTATTCGGTTGTGGTAGCTAAGATGAGCATCCCGGTCTTGATTCAGGTGTCTGACGAGGTGCGGCGGTTGTCGATCGCCGGCAGTGTGGTGGCGGCGGGCGATTTTCGATTGAAGAAGCTGCTACCGCCGCTGGAACAAGCGGGGCAGAAGGCGCCCGTCTTCGCCAAGGTGGCGCAAGCGGCGACGAAACTCGTCGAGAGCAACGAGAAGACGTCGGCCGAGGCCCTGCTGGAGCTGAGTACGCTGGTCAATGCCATTCTCTATACGCAGGGAGAAACCGGCTTAGCGGGCGAGATCGAGGCGGTCGAGACGATCGACTTGGGGCAGGCGCAGACGCAAGCTTCCGCCCGCGTGCTCAAGCCGCTGCTGGAAGCGCTTTCGACGACAGGCTCCGGCCGGTTGGAGATCATCAAAGAAGCCCACGGGCGCGGCGCGTTCCGCGACTTGCGCCTGATTGGGCCGGCGGTGGCGGCGCTGGACGATCCCTATCCTGAGATTGGCGACTTCGTGGCCGAAAACGTGTTGCCACTCTACGGTCAGGCGATTCTGCCGCAACTGCGCGCAAAGTTTGATCAGAAAGGCCGCGCGGGACATGTGCGACGGCTGGCTTTGATGCACAAGCTCGATCTCGAAGGCTCCCACGAGATCGTCAAGCAGGCGCTCGAGGAGGGATCGAAGGAAGTCAAGCTGATGGCCATCGAGTGCCTCGGAGGCTCGCGCGATCATCTGTCGTTCTTGCTGGAGCAAGTGAAGTCGAAGGCCAAAGACATTCGCATGGCGGTGCTTAAGGCGTTAGGCAAATCGCCCGAGGTCGATGCGGTGAAGGCGCTGTGCGCCGCCATTCAAGGGAGCGACCTGGAACTGGTGATCGAGCCGGTGCGCACTAACATGCACCCGGCGGTCTTAAAGTGCGTGCTCGACGAGAGTCAGGCCCAGTGCAACGCCCTGCTCGGCGGCAAGGAGAAAGATAAGGCCAAGATCGGCAAGCAGGCGGAGCGCCTGCTGCGGTTGTTGGAATGCCTGCGCGATCGCGACGATTCCGGCACGACCAAGTTCCTGCTGCACGTGTTCCATCAACGAGAGGCTCTGGCGAAAGTGAAAGGAGAACCTGGCGGCAAAGACATCGAGGAGCGTCTGGTGGCGATCATGACCACCGCTTCGTCCCAGGTGCAGCACGCGCTGGTCGAGGCCCATGCCACCCTGTCCGAGGATAATTTGGGCGAGGCGTTCGTCGCCGCGTGTCGCTCGCGCCCGCCGGCCGAGGCGTACGAGATGTTCAGCCCCTATCTCACCGCCAAGGTCGACGAGAAGAAAAAACGCGATCCGGCGTTTCTCAAGCGGGAAGCGATCGCCGACGTGCTTACGCACAGCCGGTACTGGCTGGCACATGGTCATCCGCGAACGCCGGAAACCGAGGCAGCCGATCTCGTGCGGAAACTCGACCCGCGGTGGCTCGATCTGGCCGTGAAGCAGCAGCAGTTGGAGCTCGTGCAGGCGCTGGCAACTCCCGGTCATCAGGGCGCTAACGCGCTGCTCTCTCGATCGTTCGAAACGCAGTTGGCCAAGGCTAAGCAGTTGCACGAGTTGGCGGAGACGCTGCGGACGATGGTTCGCGTGCAGCACCCAAATGCGGACGATGCCGTGATTTCCGCGATCCGCAAGGATGCCACCTCGACTTACAGCTACGGCCTGTATTGGGTGGCCCATCTGATTCCGCAGTTGCCGCCGGCTGCGATTCCCAAGTTGGAGGCGCTTTTGCCAACGCTCCCCGAAAAAGTGATTGATCAAATCCTGGATCACGTGACTCAGTTAAAGAACAAACATGTCCAAGAAACCAGCATCGAGTGATACCGCGGCCGAGACGGCTTCGAACAACGGCGCCGGCGGCATTCTTCGCGCGCCGGCCGAAACGTTGTTTGCCCACGAGCTCGAGGCACTGATTGCGGAAGACAAGCACGAGCGTCCCCCCGGCTGGAAGATGTCGGCCCGCGCCGTGCATACCTACATCTGCGGCGGCAAGGCGGGCAAGCTCGACATCACGCCCAAGTATGTCGGCCATTCGCGGCTGGTGGAGATCGCCATCTCCACGCTGGTGACCGATCGGGCGCTGCTCTTGATTGGCGAGCCGGGAACCGCCAAGAGCTGGCTCTCGGAGCATCTGGCCGCCGCTATCAACGGCGATTCCAGCAAGGTGGTGCAAGGCACCGCCGGCACTACGGAGGAACAGATCCGCTACACGTGGAACTACGCCATGCTCATCGCGCACGGCCCCAGCCGCGAGGCGCTCATCAAGAGCCCCATCTTCCGCGCGATGGAATCCGGCACGCTGGCCCGTTTCGAGGAGATCACGCGCTGTGCCTCGGAGGTGCAGGATGCGATGATCTCGCTCCTCTCGGAGAAGCGTCTCTCCGTGCCGGAGCTGGCGACTGAGATTCCAGCCCAGAAGGGCTTCTCCATCATCGCGACCGCCAACACGCGGGACCGCGGCGTGAACGATATGTCGGCCGCGCTCAAGCGGCGATTCAACATCGTCATCCTGCCCACTCCGGCGACGTTGGAAACGGAGATCGAGATCGTCCGCAAGCGCGTCCGTGAGCTGGCCGCAAGCCTGGAGCTGCGGGCCAAAGTTCCGGCGGACGAAGCGATCGAAAAAGTGGTGACGATCTTCCGCGAGCTGCGCACCGGCCAGACGCTGGACGGCAAGAGCAAGCTGAAGACGCCGTCCGGCGTGCTCTCCACCGCCGAAGCCATCTCGGTGCTGGCCAACAGCATGGCCCTGGCCGGCAGCTTCGGCACGGGCGAAGTTACGGCCCACGACCTGGCGGCCGGCCTGCAAGGCTCCGTCGTGAAGGACGAAGACAAGGACCGCGCCACGTGGCAAGAATATCTTACGAACGTCCTCAAGAAGCGCGGCGCCGAATGGCGTCCCCTCTTCACCGCCTGCTCGGAGCACAACACGTAATCTGGAGTGCGGCGACTCGTCGCCGCTTTAAGAGTTTTGGAGCGTTGCGTCCGATAGGTCTCTTCGTTTATGGCGGTCACCACTTCCAAACCTCCGAAAAAGTCCCCAAGCGGCGACAAGTCGCCGCACTCCCAAGGCGATTGGCAGATCAACGTCTTCGGCGTGCGGCATCTCTCGCCCATGGGCGCCTGGCAGCTTCGCGCTTATCTGGACCGCATTCGACCGGAGATCGTGTTGATCGAAGGTCTGGCCGATGCCGCGGACCTGATCCCCGACATGACCCGCAAAGAAACGCGGCCGCCGATCGCGATTCTGGCCTACACCGACACGCTGCCCGTGCGGACGCTCGTTTATCCGCTCGCCAGCTACAGCCCCGAGTATCA
Organism: Pirellulales bacterium; assembly: GCA_041748435.1. GTDB lineage: Bacteria > Planctomycetota > Planctomycetia > Pirellulales > JBGTDH01 > JBGTDH01. Next base: position 244 of record JBGTDH010000209.1, on the reverse strand, counting down.
GGCCATCTCGTGGGCCAAAGAGCACCGCGTGCCCGTCGAGTTCATCGATTTACCATCGGAAAACTTCCTCGGTCTGCAAGACACAGAGTTTGAGCTAGCGGAGCGCGCTCGCCGCAGCGCCGCAGCATCAGGTGAAGAAAAACCCGTCGCCGCCGAGGAAACGCCCGCCACCGTGCCCGAGCCGCGGCAATCCCTGTACGAGCGCGTGGCCGAACAGGCCGGCGAGGCCGATTACGAAACGTAT
>JBGTDH010000208.1:0-2678 GCA_041748435.1 Pirellulales bacterium | reverse complement strand
ACTCGAACACACGCGCAAGCTGGCCGACAAGGGCTTTGCATCCCAATCGTCTCTGGTCGTAGAAGAACGTCGTCTGAAGACGATTCAGGCCGAGTATCAGGCGCAGCTCAAGCTTCTGGACCTGGAATTGCAGAACGCCGAGCTGGCGCTGCAATCGGCCCGAGCGGAGCTTTCTCGCATGGAGAGACTCGTCGCCACCGGCAGCGTCTCGTCGACCGAGGTGGAGCGGATAAAGCTCACCGCCGGCCAGGCACAGTTGAAGCTGGAGCAGATCAAGACGCTGCTCAAGCTCTATCAGGAGTCGGGCAAGAGGGACGAGGGGGCCAAGGATAGCCCGCAATAAGCCCTCAGCAGAGTTGCGGATGCGGCGCGGCCACGCCGGCGGCGTATCCGTAGGCCGTGACTTCGTTGCGATTGTGGCTCAAGCGGCGCAAGCAGAACTCCGCACCCAGCGGGGAAAGCATCGTCTTACACTGCTCCAGCAGCGGATAGTCTTCTTGACCCCGAAACTTGATGGTGACGCAGAACTGGCGGCACCAGCGGTGAGACAGCCAATGATGCAACAGATCGATACTGCGCGCGGGAAACGCAATCACATCGCTCAAGAGCCAGTCGACCGGTTCCTCGGGCACAAAGCGAAACGCGTCCCCTTCGACAAACCGCAGCCGCGGATGGAGCATCAGATCTTCGCGCAGCGGGCTGCGGTCGATGGCCGTGACGCGGGCGCCCTGCCGCAGCGCCAGCCAGGCCCAGCTTCCTGGGCTGCTTCCCAGATCAATGCAATGCTCTTCCGCGCCAATCGCGCGATCCAACCGCAGTTGCACCTCGGCCAGCTTACGATAGGCCCGCGACGGGGCGAGGCGGTCTTCCGGAATGGCAACCACGCCGGCGGGCCATCGCGAGACAACTCGACGCAAACGCGTACGCTGCTCTGCCGTGGCGATCGACAGAACGCCTTGCGTGGAATTCCTCAAACCGACTTGAATCAGCAGCTCTTGCGAATGCCACGGCAGGTTGTCGTGTGCCGTGAGGGATCGCAACAGCCGCCGCTGACGCCGCCGCAAATCATCGACCACCGCCGCTCGAATCAGTTCGGCGCGCCGCGAACCGGAGGGATCGCCGGGGGGAAAATGGCTGAACAGATGCAGCCGCCAGGGTTCCTCATGCGTTTGCAATTGCTCAATCAGGCGATCACTGATGCTTCTCGCCCAGGTGGAGATCGAAGATGCTTCCAGTTCCACGGCATCGGGCAGACATTGAGAGGCAAAGGCGATGTTCGGCTCGACGAGACTCGTTTCGACGGCACTTGCTCGCACCCATCCCGGCGAAACGATCTCCGGCGGCGCGGTTACGCAGCACCGTGCCAATTCTTCGCACAGCGGCGTCTCCCACTCCGGCTCACAAGTCCATAAACAGGGCATCGCTCCATCCTAACGAAAAAAGAAAAGCACTCCTTGACTTCATATAAACTACCGTGGTAGTATTACCGCAGTCGTACCCGAAGGGTTGCTATGAGCAAGATGCTACGCGTTGGAAACCTGCAGCTACAAATACTCCGCGTTCTGTGGGACGGCGGGCCGGCCACCGTGACCGAAGTGCAGCAGCGTCTGCCCGAGGGAGACACGCTGGCGTATACCACCATTGCCACCATGCTGCGTAAGATGGAAGCCCGCCGGCTGGTGGAACACGAAGTCGAGGGGCGGCGTTTCATTTATCGCGCGGGCGTGCCGGAAGAAGAAGTCACGCGAAGCATGGCGGGCGATCTGCTGGATCGATTGTTCGAAGGCAGCCTGGCCGACATGGTCAGTCATTTGCTGAGCACGCGGGAAGTGAGCCGTGACGAGCTGAGCCGCATCGAAAGCCTGATCGCAGCCCGAAAGAGGCGCCCATGAATGCACCGTGGCCTTTGAATCCCTGGTTCGATTCTGCAATGGTGTTGACCGTTGGTGTGGCACTGGTGTGGCTTGCCGCCGAGCTGATATGCCGCGGCCTTGTTCAAGCTCGCTGGCAACGCGCGGCGTGGCAAATGGCGGTGCTGGCGGTCCTGGGACTTCTCGTCTGCGAGGCGTGCGGCCTGGGCCTTGGCGTGCAGATAGCATGGCGGAAAACTGCGGAGCAATCCGGCCTGCGCGCGGAGTACTCAGCACCAAGTACGCACTTAGTGCCGAGTACTCAGTACTCAGCACTCAGCACTCAGCACCTAGATCCGAACACTCATTACTCAGTACTCAGTACTCGGCCAACGATCGCTGATGCCGCGATCAAGCAGATTAGTAACCCGTCGGCGCACCCCACCACCATCAGCCACGTGGCAATCCATCCCGTCTGCCTAATCGCCTGGGCGGTCGGGTCCGCGCTGCTGTTGCTGCGCCTGGCTTGCGGCCAGATGCTGCTCGTGCTGTTTGCGAGACGCCATCGTGCTCCGAAAGCCGAGGTGGATTCACGGCTGGAAGCCATGGCGCGGTGCATGAGACTGTGCGGTCCAATCGCCGTGGTGCGGGCTCGCTCGCTCACAGGACCCGTGGCCTTTGGCTTGCTGCGGCCGACCATCGGGTTGCCGGTTTCGTTCGAGCGTGATTTCTCGCGCGGCGAGCAGGATGCCATGCTGGCCCATGAGCTGGCGCATCTGGCCAACCGCGATCCGGCCTGGCGCTTATTGGCGGACTTAGCCGCCGCGG
>JBGTDH010000207.1:0-2585 GCA_041748435.1 Pirellulales bacterium | reverse complement strand
GTTCGGCTATTGGCCGCGGCGACGAGTTAGCCACGCCGGATGCCTTTGAGCCGGCACGCCGCCATCTCGTGGAACTGCGAGTTCTTGACGATGCGGGTCATGCCTTGAAGCATCGACAGATTCTACGCGTACACTTGGGCGCGAATCAGGCCACGGCCCAGGTGCTCTTGGGGCAGCGCGAGGTGGCCCCAGGTCAGGCCGCGTTCGCCGTGCTGCGCTGTGCAACGCCGATTATCTCCGAATACGGGCAGCCGTTCGTATTGCGTCAACTTTCGCCCGCCCGAACCATCGGCGGAGGGCGAATCATCGCGCCCGCGCTGCGACCGATCGATCGGTTGAACCGATCGCTGGCCGCTGCCCCGGGTCTGGCCAACTCTGATGCAGATGTTCGCTTGGCGGCATATATCGATCTTCGCCGCGAGACGGGCCTGGATGCCGCCAGCGAGTCCTGGATCGGCATCCGTCCTGCGCAGTGCGAAGCCGTCGTCGAGCGACTGATCCAGCGGAAGGAGATCGTTCGCACCATGGGACCGCAGCCGTTGTTGATCTCCGCCGCGCGATTCGAGAAGCTCAAACAGCGTTTGCTCCGTTCTTGTCAGGCAGAATTGGAGCGCAGGCGGCCGGCGTCTCGAGTGCTGCTCTCGGCGGTCTTGTCCGCGATGAGCCGCCATGCCAGCGCGCCGGTCTTGGAAACAGTGCTGGAAGCGATGATCGCCCGTCGTGAGATCATTCGCCACGGAGATCGTGTAGGATTGCCCACGGGACCGGAGCTTTCGCATCGCCAGAGAAACCTGCTGAATGCCGTGCTGGCCGAGATTGCAGCCGCCGGGCCCACGCCACCCACGTTGAAGGAGCTGTCCGAGCAACACAACTTTCCGTTGAAAGACCTGGAGCTGTTGGTGCAAGTTGCCATCGATGAAGGTCGTCTGGTTCGCGTCTCGCCGCTGCTGGCTCTCGATCGGGTTGCAATCGACACTCTGCGGGAGAGTCTTGCGGAGCATTTTCAGAAACACCCGACCGCGGCGGTTAGCGAGATCCGGGAGCAATGGCACATGACCCGCAAGCACGCGGTGCCGATCCTGGAGTTTTTCGATCAGTGCCAGATCACGGCGCGAGCTGGCGATACTCGATCGGCTGGTCCAAGGATCTCTTCGTCGATCGAGGAGGTTTGCCCATGAGGGACGAGCACAATCCGCTGCGGTTGCTGCCGGCCGTGGAACGAGTGCTTAACTTGCCCGCGGTTTTGCCGCACTGCGCGCAATTCGGACGGCCTACGGTCACCACGTGGGTTCGCGAGATTCTAACTGCTCTGCGAAACGGCCAGGGTGGTGCGTTGCCGCCGAGTGCAACCGAGATCGAGGCGCACGTTGTTCATCGGCTGAATGAGATGGTTTCCCTCGCCGCATCCCAACGCCTGCATCAGGTGATTAACGCCACGGGCGTGGTGATTCACACTAACTTGGGCCGAGCGCCGTTGGCGCCCGCAGCAATACAAGCCCTGAACACCGCAGCCGCCTGCACGAACCTCGAGATCGATTTGTTCACCGGCCAACGGGGTGCGCGCGGAGGTGCCGTGGAGCGGCTCTGTCAGGAAGTCACGGGCGCGGAGGCAGCGCTGGTGGTGAACAACTGCGCCGCCGCCACGCTGCTCACGTTGCAGACGCTGGCCGCCGGACGCCGCGTCGTTATCTCCCGCGGGCAGTTGATCGAGATCGGCGGGTCGTTTCGGCTCCCCGACGTCTTCCGGCAGGCTGGCGTCGAGCTGCACGAAGTGGGAACGACCAATCGCACCCGCGTGGCTGATTACGCCGAGGCGATCGGCCCGGACACCGCGGCCTTGCTGCGCGTCCATCCCAGCAATTACCTCATCTCGGGCTTCTGCGAATCGGCGACCATCGCGGAGCTCGTTGACCTGGGCCAGCGCCAACAACTGCCCGTAATCGACGATGTTGGCAGCGGCTGCTTGTACGATCTTACGCCCTACGGGTTGCCCGAGGAGCCGGTTGTCGGAGAGAGCGTGCGGTCCGGGGCGGACCTCGTGCTCTTCAGCGGAGACAAATTGCTCGGCGGGCCGCAGTGCGGCATCATCGTGGGAAAGTTCGATCGGATCTCCCGCTTGAGGTCCAACCCACTGGCCCGCGCGCTGCGCGTCGACAAACTGACGCTGGCCGCGCTACAAGGGACCTTGGAAATTCATCGTGCCGGGCGCGCGTTCGAGGAGATTCCCGTGTTGCGACAGTTGTCGCTCTCCACCGACGAGGTTCGCACGCGCGCAGAGCAATTACTGGCTCAGCTGCAAACGAAGTCAGGCTCTCCGAAAACCTTTGCTCTCCAGAGCGTATCCTCGGCGCCCGGCGGCGGCGCCTTGCCGGGGCAACAGCTTCCGAGTTGGGCGGTTGCCATTTCCAGCGATAGTCCCGATGATGTCTCGCGGCAACTGCGGCTTGGCCATCCGGCCATCCTTGCTCGGGTTCAAGAAGGTTGCGTCTTGATTGACTTGCGGACTGTGCTGCCCGATGATGATGCGGCGCTCCTTGAGAGGCTTGCCGATTGTTGAGACTACATGGCGAGCGTCGCGGCGTAAG
>JBGTDH010000206.1:0-3888 GCA_041748435.1 Pirellulales bacterium | reverse complement strand
GGCCCGCCGCCGCCGTGGCCGGATCCGCTGCACGAGCGCGTCTTGGCCAAGAATCCGATCAGCGTGCAGCAATTGGCGCAGGAATACGATCGCGAGCTGTCGGCATTAATGCCGTGCCTGCTCGAACAAGGATTGCTCGAGGCGCCGCCGCGGAAGGATACCGACGGCGCGCTGGCGGAGTATCGCCGCATCGAGCAGAGCATTCGGACGCCGACCTACGCGCCGGTGGCGGTCGACGGCACGGGCGAAGACGAGCACATCTTGCTCCGCGGCAACTACCGCACGCCGGGAGAAGCCGCGCCGCGCCGGCTGATGCCGGTGCTTTGCAAACACGAGCAGCCGCCTCCGACCCAGGGAAGTGGGCGGCTGGAGTTGGCCCACCGGATCGCAAATGCCGACAATCCCCTCACGGCGCGCGTGATGGTCAATCGCCTGTGGAAGCACCACTTTGGACAGGGCATTGTCCGCTCGCCCGACGACTTTGGCCGCATGGGGCAACTGCCCACCCATCCCGAGCTGCTCGATTACCTCGCCTCCGAGTTCGTGCGACGTGGCTGGTCGCTCAAGGCGCTGCATCGCTTGATGCTAGTGAGCAGCACGTACCGCATGCAATCGCACGCCGATACTTCTGCCGTCGCAACCGATCCCGAGAATCGCCTGCTGCATCATATGCCCGTGCGGCGATTGGAAGCGGAAGCCATTCGGGACGCCGTGCTGGCAGTCTCGGGTCGCCTGGACCGGCAACAGTTTGGCCCCAGCGTGCCGCCGCACATCACGTCTTTCATGGAGGGGCGTGGACGGCCTGCCACCTCAGGACCCGTGGACGGCAACGGCCGGCGAAGCATCTACATCAATGTGCGCCGCAACTTCCTGACGCCGATGTTCCTGGCCTTTGATTATCCAATCCCGTTCACGACCATCGGCCGCCGCAGCACCAGCAATGTACCCTCCCAGGCGTTATCCATGATGAACGGCCCGTTCCTGGCCGAGGAGTCGCAGCGCTTTGCCCAACGCATCTTGCAACAGACGAGCGCGAGCCCGGAGCAGCGCATTACAAACATGTACGAAGCCGCCTTTTCCCGACTTCCGCGGCCGGATGAAACCGCCGCCGCCGTGGCATTCGTCCACCAGCAATCCCAGCGGTACGGCACAGGCGCGGATGACCCTCGAGCCTGGTCGGACCTGGCCCACGTGCTGCTCAACGTGAAAGAGTTTATTTTCTTGGAATGAGTGGCTAGAATCACATGATGATCATCATCCGCTTTCCCGATGCATCCGCTGAACGCAAGGCTTTGGGTTTCTTGGCGGGACGGTTCACCTTTAAGAGTTGGGCGACCGGGGGCACTATGGTTCCTGAGCATGCCCTCGGTGCGCTGGCGGGAGCAGGAATCTCTTTCTACGTGGAGGGTCCTGCGAAGTATGAGCAGCTTGCAGCGACGATTCGAGATACTTCTGCCGCAGCGGTTCAATGATGGGCAGTTTGTTCCGGAAGAGTCTTTTGCAGAAGCCCTCTTGTTTCTGCGACAGCGATTCGGCGCTGTTTCGGCCGAGACTCAGACCATTCGCGGAGTCTGGGAGCATGCGGGCCAGCCATACCGCGATGAGTTGATTCGCATTTTCGTGGATGTCGATGACACATCCGAGAATCAACAGTTTTTTCGCGAGTTCAAAGAGCAACTCAAGGTCCGATTCGATCAAATTGACATTCGCATCACGACGTATCTGATCGAGGCCTATTAGGCCCAGGTTGATGTGAGAAACACCCCTGGGGTGCGTCTGAAGATTCGTCCGCGAGGGCGAATCGTGCTGTGTCGGACTTGTGCGGCGGCTTACCAGTCCAGCGAGACTTCCTCGAGTTGCTGATTAAGGTGCGTCAGGTTCAGCAGGTGCAGCGTCGGGGAAGTGAGGTCGGGCGCCGCCAATGTCGTGTTGTCGGCAAAGGCCAGTTGGCGCGGAATCGTTTGTATCTCGGCGGAATTGGCAGGTCGTTGCCAGTCGAAAAGCTCCTTCGCGGCGGGAATGTCCCAAACGCGAACGACTCCTCCGCGCATGCCGACCGCCAGGTAGCGGCCGTCGGGGCTGAAAACGCAGTGTTCTGCGTTGATGGGACCATCGATCTGGCAGTGGCGTTCTCCGGTCGCGGCGTTCCAGACTTCGCCGAACCATTGCAGATCGGGCTGGATCGACGACGACATGCCTTGTCCGAACGCGACCGCAGCCGCGAAGACCGTCTGGCCGGCCTGGGGTGCGGGAGCACTCTTACCTTCGGGCATGTCTGGCGCAATCGAATTCGCCACGTTTCCGCCAAAATGCAGTGCGGCGATCCAATGGCTGTCCGGGCTGATCTGGACCATCGTCTGGAACGAGTCGCCTGGCGGCGAAGGAATCACGAAGCGCTCCTGGTTCTGCTCCAGGTTCCAGACCCGCAACGGCCGTTCGGCGCGTCCTACGGCGAACGTCTGATAAGCGACCGCGAATCGCCCATTAGGGCTGACCAAGGCCATGTTGCCCGCCTTCCGTTGCTGGGGTTGCCAGATCGCCTTGCCGGCAGCCAGGTCCCAAACCTTGAATTGGCCCGTCAGCGGCGACTCGGCGACGAACAGACCTCCCTCGGAGCGAATCCCGAGCGACGAAACAGCCTTCAAAGCTGGCGGCTCGGTCGATCGATTCGGCTCTTCACCCGTCGAGACATCCCACGTGTGCAGTCCGTTGGAGCCGAAGCGGAAGACACGTTGGCCGTCGGGACTGAATCTCAAACCGACGTGGCCGACGTCTATGCTGACTTTCCAGGATCGGACGGGCCGGCCGGTCTCGCGATCGAACAAGAGGACTTCGGCGCCCGGCCACGTTTCGGCCAAGAAAGTCTTCCCGTCGGGGCTGAATGCCAACCGGCTGATGCCCTGGGGGGCCTTGGCGGTCGCCAGCCGCAACGAGGAGGCAACAGGCGGTACGAGCTCCCACTGCTTCAACCCATCGAGACCGCCGGAAAGCAAATTGCCGCTCGCGCTCCAGGCCAACGTCTGCGGTATCGACCCATGGTCTACTTGGATGAGCGATGCTGCTTGCTCATTGACGGCAGAGACATCGAGGACGGTAATCTTTCGATTTATTCCACTCACGGCAACGCGACGGTCGTTGGGTGCAAAACGGATTGGAGTGGTCGAGACGCTTGCGCCCATATCAAAGCGCGCGACTTCCCGGTTCTGCTCGATGTCCCACAGCAGCAAATGGGACGGCTTGGTTTTGCGATCGAGATAGTGGACCGCCAATCGCTCGCCGCGGGGATCAAATCCCAAGGCGCCATCGGTGGTCATGGGCAGTTCGACTACGAGTTCCGCGCGATTCTCGGCAAGGTTCCAGATGGTCGCGCGCTTATCTTCCGAGGCAAACGCGAGAAACCGGCTGTCGGGGCTGAAGTCGACCGACGGCAGCGGCACGCCACGCAGGTTGGCCAACGCCTGGCCTTCCAAGGGCCCAGTCTTGTTCCACAGCGTGACGATAAGCTCACCGGGCTTGAGTTCCACAACGCCAGCCAGGCAATTTCCGTCCGGGCTGAAGGTCACCTGACGAACCGTGCCGTTGGGGGTCAACGTGCGCAGGAGTTTCGTCTCCTTCAGGTCCCAAATCGTGATCTGCCGCTGGTGCATCGCCAACACCGCCAATTGCTTGGCGTCCGGCCCCAGAGCGAGCATCAGGCCGGTCAACGGCTCGGCACGTCCGCCTTCCCATCGGCGAGCCGCCTCGCCGGTTTTCAGATCGATGATGGTCACGCTCGGCTTCGTACCCGGGCCGAGCACTACGCTGGCCGCAAATCGGCCGTCCGGACTGACCGAGTGCGTGAAGCCGCTCCAATGCCGCGCCACCCGGCCGTCCTCGAGCATCAGCGCC
>JBGTDH010000205.1:0-2696 GCA_041748435.1 Pirellulales bacterium | reverse complement strand
AAACCGCTGCTGCGGCGATTCCAAGGGCGACGCGTCTCGATCCATCTTCGACATGCCTCCGTTTTAGCGCCCTCGGCCCACGTCGTCGAGTACCTGTCGCCTCAATCCGCGTAAATATCGAAAGTTTCACAGCCTCTGAGTACTCAGTTGCTCTTCAGATCGATCTCGACATCACCCGCGCCAGGCACGGTTTGCTTGAGAGGGGTCTGATCCGCGCGGCTGTACTGCGCTGGAACCCCGGGACCCGTGGGCTTGTTTGCCGGGTTCTTGGCTGCGGCCGCAGCCGCGGCGTTCATGGCCTCTTCCGCGCTCATTCCCTTGGGCGTCTCCAGAATGGGCGAGCTAGGCGTGACAACGACCTTGTACGTACCCGGAACAGCTCCGTCGCGTGGTTGAACGGTCGATAGGACGAAACGACCTTGCTGGTCGGTCGTCGCCGTGGCGTCGCGCCCGGAACCGTCGGGAACAAACTGCACGGAAGCATCGGGTAAGGGCTGACCGTCCAGACGCACAACACCCTGGACCGGGACCGTCTCCGATCCGCCACTGCAGCCCACGGTGGCCAGCAGGACAACCAACCAAAGGCGCCGATTCATACGTTACTCTGCTTCTGAAACGTGTAGGCGGTTCTTCCGGCTGAAGCCGGTACTACGAACTTCTCTAGTTCGCCACAGTGCCCGCCGCCTGGCCGTCGTGCCGACAGCCCAGGTACTGGTAGGTGCGGGGCGAGATCGATTCGCGCAGAAATCGGACCGAACCGTCGGCCAACGCGAACTGGGCGCCGCCAATGTGGTTCGACTTGAAGCCCCACGTCACCGCCCAGTTCATGATGCAACGCGCGCGATCGCCGGAGGGATTGGTTTGGGCGTCGCACACGCAGGAACCAAAAGCGGCGGCCGGGGGACTCTGGCGGTCGATCTTCCAATTGATGGGTTGGATCGTTTGGCCCTGGGCGATGTGGTTGCCCCCTGCCCAGCCAGGCCCGGCGAGATTATAGATCTGAAACTCGCAGAACTCGGGGAGCGTTTCTCCCAGGAGCAACGTGTTGGAGGTGCCGTCGAGTACGTCGTTATGACGGATAGTCGGTCCTTTGTTCACACCGTTGACCGATCCGCCACGAGCGAACATCCCGCGCACATCCTTAGTGATCCAGGTGGATCCCCAACTGTGGCTCGCCTCGTAGCCTGGGTGCGTCGCCGGAGTGAGATTGGGAGGAACAACCGCTCCAGCGCCCGTCTGGCCGTTGCAGTGGATCTGGAAAGGCGCCGGGCATCCCGGTGGCGGATTGTTGCACTGCGGGCCCGTGCTGCCGATATAGTTGCACAAGCCAAAGTCATTCAGACCGCGGCCGCCAATATATGAATCGCTCGGGCAGCGAACCAGCGGGTGCTTCGTCGGAAGAATGCCTTGAGTCACCGCGGCCCCCAGGCTTCCGACACCCACAACCCTGTCGTAGAGAGCATCCTGCTCAATGTATCCTAAAGCCAGGAACAGCCAACTCGTGTTTCCGTTTTCAGGCCATGGGTTGCTGGTGGCAGCGGTGCCCGGGTTGTTCCCGCGAGGGAAGTATTTTTTTACCGACTCAAAATTGTGGCACCCCAATGCCAGTTGCTTGAGGTTGTTTTGACATTGCGCTCGGCGGGCCGCCTCCCGCGCGGACTGGACGGCGGGCAACAGCAACGCAATGAGAATGCCAATGATGGCAATCACCACGAGCAACTCGACCAACGTGAACCCCACAGACCGAGGGCGAGGCATGATGCAGTTTCCTTTCCCGGAACCAGGAACAATCGAACAATTGAGCGCTCTCGAACGAGTCACGACGGAAGGGAATTGGTTCGAAGCCGACGAAGCGCGGTCTCTCGCCAGCGTCATTCTTATTCTTCGCCTTGCCCCTTGGCAAGCTCTCTTGCTGGTTTCTCGCCTAGCAGACCCTGGAGCTTCTCCTCACGAAATCCTGCATACGCGTTGATCGCAATGGCGGTGCGGGCTTGTTCCAGCAGGCGCTGATAGTAGGTGAGGTTGTGGATCGTGAGCAGAATCGGGCCGAGCATCTCGCCTGTCATGAACAAGTGGCGCAGATAGCCGCGGCTGTGCCGGCAGCCAAGGCACGGGCAGTTCTCTTCTACGGGACGCGGATCCCGCTCGTACTGGAGATTGCGCAACCGCAAATTCCCCTGTGGGGTAAAGGCCAGGGCGTTGCGGCCGTTGCGCGTGGGAAGCACGCAATCGAACAGGTCGATGCCGTGGCCGATGGCCATTAACAAGTCCTCGGGGCGGCCGACCCCCATCAGGTAGCGCGGCTTCTCCGCCGGCAGCGCGGGAACGGTCGCTTCCAGAATGCGATACATATCGGCCGGACTTTCGCCCACGCTGAGGCCTCCGACGGCGTAACCGGGAAAATCGAGCGACGCCAGTCGCTCCGTGCAGTGCAGCCGCAGATCAATCTCCAGTCCGCCTTGCACGATGCCGAACTGTGCTTGATTTGCCCGCCGATGGGCCTCGCGCGAGCGGGCCGCCCATTGCAGCGTGCGCTCGATGGCATCGGCCAAGGCTTCTCGCGTGTTCGGCAGCGCCACCACATGATCGAGCACCATCGCGATATCGCGTCCCAACGCCTCTTGCACTTGCACTGCCCGCTCCGGCGACAGATCGACCAGACTGCCATCCAGGTGGGAACGGAACACCGCGCCGGA
>JBGTDH010000204.1:0-4145 GCA_041748435.1 Pirellulales bacterium | reverse complement strand
GGGGATGGTCCTTTTCCTGTCTTTTACAGGTTTGGGGGACATACCAGGGGATAAGTCCAATATTTGCGGTTCATGCTGAGCGGATAGGTTGGGGTGGGGTGCGATCCCGCTGGTGCGCCTGAGGTGGGGGTTGGGGGAGCGGTTTCGGCGTTTCGGCCGGGGGCCGGGAGTTGATCGTGGTGAAAAGGGCGCCTTTCTGCGGGATCCTTGTTACGTTCCCGTTTGGGCTCCCGTTTCGCTCATGCTACCAACACGCCCGAAAGTCCGCGACCTATTGCGAGCGTTGTTTTGCTTGACCAGATAAACGGAATCGGGGAGATTGGAGTTGCGGCCTGCCTTGATTTCCTTCCTGCACCACGTTCCCCCTCAGGGTTCCGTCATGATGCGATGCGTTCTGTTGTCGGCTGTGGCAGCCTTCTTTGTGGCTTCGATCAACGCACGCTTAGCATGTGCGGAGAACTGGCCGCAATGGCGCGGGCCGCGGCTGGATAACGTCAGCCTGGAAACAGGCGTGCCCACCAAGTGGAGCAAGACAGAGAACGTCGTTTGGCGCATGCCCATGCCGGGGCCAGGAGGCGCCACGCCCGTCTTCTGGAACAAGCATATTTTTGTGACTTCCGCGCGCGGCGAAGATCTGCTGCTCTTGGCCCTCGATACCAAGGGCAAGCTGCTGTGGGAACAGGTGATGGCCACCGGCAACAAAGACGTGCGCGGCGATGAAGGCAACTCGGCCGCCCCATCGCCCGCCACCGATGGCAAGCACGTGAGGGCCATGATGGCCACGGGCGAGATCGGGTGCTACGACTTCGCCGGCAAAGAGATCTGGAAGTTCAATCTGCAAGACCGCTACGGCCGCTTCAGCATTGCCTTCGGGCTCACCAGCACGCCCATCCTGGATGGCGATCGCCTCTATGTGCAACTGATCCACGGCGAAGGCAAGCCGGCCACGCGGGAAGCCGTGGTGGTCTGCCTGGACAAGGCCACCGGCAACGAGATCTGGAAGGCCGATCGTCCCAGCGATGCCCACAGCGAGTGCGAGCACTCTTATGCCTCACCCACACTTTATCGCGATGCCAACAATCGCGAGTTTTTGATCACACACGGGGCCGATTTCGTCGTGGCCTACAACTTGAAGGACGGGACGGAGCTATGGCGTTGCGGCGGATTGAATCCCAAGGTGGGCTACAATCCCACGCTGCGCTTCGTGGCCTCGCCCGCGGCCGTGGATGGACTGATTGTGGTTCCCTCTGCCAAGGGTGGCCCGGTGCTGGGCCTTTCGCCCGATGCCAAGGGGGATATCACGGAATCGGCCGCCTCCCACGTCTGGACCCGCGCCAAAGACACGCCCGACGTGCCCACGCCGCTGATCCACGAAGGGCTGGTCTACCTATGCCGTGAGAACGGCAACCTGCTGTGCCTGGATGCCAAGACCGGCGAAGAGATCTACTACGAGACGACGCACCGCCAGCGCCACCGGGCCAGCCCGGTGTACGCTGACGGCAAAGTCTTCTGCACAGCCCGCGATGGCGTGACGCACGTCATCAAGGCGGGCCGCGCGTTCGAGATTCTCGCCAAGAACGAGATCGGCGAATCGATCGCCGCCACGCCCGTCTTCTTTGGCGGGAAGCTTTATCTCCGCAGTTACGACGCGCTGTACTGCATCGGCAAGTGACATCCAAGTTGCACCATCGAGCGGTCACTTAACCCGTTTGGCTTCCCAATCGCTACTGCGGGCCTGATCGCCGCGCTCCTGCTTTCCTTTGATGGTGTCGCCGCTGAGCTTGCCGCTGTACTTGCTGGTGAACTTCTGCCCGTTGCGCTCGCGCGTGGTAGAAAACGAGATCTCGCCGTCCTTGTACTTAGCATTCTCGATCGCCGTCTCCTGATTATTGCGCCCCACAATCGCTCCCGTCAGCTTATCGCCCTCCAATTTCAACTTGAGCGTGGTCTCCCGCGCTTGATCGCCAACCGTCATGGTCCACTTCCAAGAGCCATTAGGATCTTCGGCCGCCCGCGCCACACTGGTTGCCATCATCACCGCCGTCAGACCCACGAGTGCTAAACGAGACATGCAATTCTCCTTGTGCTTGAGAGCCTTGCCGCACCTGTCCTCTCGATCGAGCAACAGCGTGGCAGCGTTTGGGACCATTGCAGAATAACCGCGCGAGTTAACAGGGGACAGGGGGCAGAAGGTCACGCCAGTGCAGAACGAATGCGCTGGACCAGTTGATTGTCGTCCTTGCCGGAGCCAGGGAGATAGTGCAGCCCGCCCGCCAGGCAGCGGTCGCGCCAGGCCGGAGAGACGTTGTAGTAGTCTTCCAGCAGCGCGGAGCTGAACTTGTAGTCGTGCGAATCGCGTCCTTTGAGGAACACCAGCACGCGGGCCGCATCGATGACCTGCTTGGCGTCGCCGTTGCTCTTTAGGAAGTGCAACAGCTTCTGCGAGGCCGACTGCGGCTGGCCGCTGAGATCGGCAAAGATCTCTGGCACGGCGGCGCTCCCTTCCGACTTCGCCGCGGTTGCTTCCAAGGAATCGAGTCGCCCGTCCTTGAGGTTGCCTCGCCCCTTGGCGGCATCGCGGAAGGCCGCCACAAAGGCCACGTTCTGCAACAAGAGCAGCTTGCGCGTCGAGTCTTCGGCTGCATTCATGTAAGCGTAACGCAGCGCGTTCGTGGAGGTCACGGCGTGCAGCGGCACAATGGCCGGCTGCCGCATCACCAGCTCGCACGACATCATGAACAGGGCGTCCCACACCGATTGGGGAGAGACGCCGCGGTTGATGGTCTCGGCCGCGGCCTTGCAGCAATCCTCCTCGTTGGCAGATCGCAGCGTAGAGAGCATCTCCAGCGTGGCCGAGTCTTCCAGCTTGCCGTGCCGCCAATCGGCACGCAGGTTCTTGGCCCGCTCCGTATTGCGGCGGGCATAGCGATCGGCCGTCTGATCGCTCTTGGCCGGATTGTCTTTGCCATCGTACATCAACAAGGCATAAGCGAGCGATCGCAGCACGGGCTCGGCGTGATGCCAGCCGATGCACTCCAGCGTGCGGCGGGCATTGGCCACATAGATGGCCTTGTGGCCGATCGAGCGGAAGTCGCGGCAGCCGTAGAGATAAAACAGTTGAAAGACCTCATCCGCGCTCGAGGTGCGCGCCAGCCCCGCTGCGGCGGCATCGGCCGCGGCTTCGTCCCAGCGATCCATGGCGTCGATGAATGCCTGCCGGGCCTTATGAGCCGGCGGCACGGCCGATTCGTCGACCGGGGCCATCGTCCAGTTGCCTTCCTTCACGTCGGCCGCTTGCCCGGATTTGAAGTTGTCCACGGCCCAGAAGATCGGCAGCCAGCGATGTTCGTCCGGACCGGAGACGCTGGCGATATGGGCTGAGTTGACCACCAGCACGGTGTGAAACTTGAATCCCACGCTCGGCCGCGGCTGCACGTTGCGCACACCAGCCAACTGCACAGCCGCCACAACTTCGCGGTAGCTCAGCTTGCCCTTCCGGACGCGATGCGCCATTTCTTCGATCAGCTTCTCGCGAGGCGTCTCTTCCAGCAGCCGCACCGTGCTTTCGATCTCCGGATGGAACTGCACGATCTTGGGATCCGGCCGCACCTCGGCGGCGGAGACCCGCGGCAACTGCGAAAGGAACCCGATGTCTCCTAAGCCTAACGCGGCAGCGCCCAACGTCGTGTTCCGCAGAAACTCCCGGCGCGTAGTGATTGCCAACATGATCGCACCTCCTTTTAGAAGACAGAATTCCACGAGATCGCCTTCGCCGCCGATTATACCGCTTCGAGGGATGGGAAGTGCAAGGGGCACGGGAGGCTAAACGTGGGCAGTTGCTTCGCAAGCGTGGCGCGTTCTGTTATTCTGGCATGACCTCTCCGCCCGACGCGCTGCGCGATGCCGATCGAATTTCGCTGTCACCGTTGCCAGAAGCTGTTGCGCACGCCGGACAATACGGCGGGCAAACAGGCACAATGCCCCCAGTGCGGCGAAGTGCAGACGATTCCCGCGACTCGGCCCGTTTCTCCGCCTCCTCCGCCGCCCATCGCGCCGCCACTTCCCAGCGTCCCGCGCGCACCGTATGGGGGGTTGCCGCTCCCACCGGCCGCTCCGAATCCTTATCAAGCACCGCAATCGCCGTG
>JBGTDH010000203.1:0-2342 GCA_041748435.1 Pirellulales bacterium | reverse complement strand
AAGCTCGCCCCGTAGAGCACGCGGCCGTGCTGCGGCAGAGCCAGACCTACAGTGTTTCGCCGCGCGGCCTGGAACTAACCACACAGCTAACGGTGGATGTCTCGCACGAGCCGCTCAAGCAGATCGAACTTCACGTCGATCCAACGCTGCGGCTGCTGGCAGCGCGACAGGGAGAGACGCCTATCCCCTGGACCGTGCTCGACGATCCCATGGCCGGCGGAACACGAGCGGTGCTGGAGTTTCCTGAGCCGCTGGTCGGACTTGGAAACATCGTGCTGCTGGGCGCCACCGCGCGGGTCACGCTGGAAGAGCCGTGGCGGCTGCCCGGCATTCGGGCGCCGGGGCTGTTCTGGCAAGAGGGACGGGCCACGCTGCTGGTGCCCAAGCCCTTGGCCCTGGAGCGTTTGAACTTGACCGATTGCCGGCAGTCGAACATCGGGTCGTTGCCGCCGCCAGCCAGTGGGGAATCCGTCGGCTTGCAGTACTTCGTGCCCCAGCCGGGCATTGAGGTGGTGCTGGCCCACGGCCAACAGCGGCTGCGGGCCGCCACCGGCACACAGATTGAACTTTCCGAGGATGCCCTGCAAGGCCGGGTCCTGGCGGAACTGCAAGTCAGCGAAGGTCAGGTTTTTTCCTTGCAGGCCAAGGTGCCGCTTCGCTGGAACATCGACAACGTCGTGTCCGATCCGCCCGGCCGCGTAAAAGACTGGAGCATGGATACGCCCACGCCGCGGAAGCGCGTGCTCGAGGTGCGGCTCACCCAGGCTTTGTCGCCCGAGACGCCGTTGCGATTGGTAATCAGCGGGCATCGGCTGAATCTCGCCGCGGGCGAAAGCCTCACCGCCGAAGAGCTTCGCCCGATTGAGCTGGTCGATGCTCCGGAGGGAGAGCACTATTTGTCGATCGCCTGTTCCGAGGCGCATCAGCTTCGCGTGTCCGAGGGCGAAGAGCTGACGCGCATCGATCCAGCACGGTTGAACCCGGGAATGGCGGCATTGTTGGCTGCTCCGACCGGCGGATTGGTGTTTCAATTGGATTCCCATGCCGCGCGCCTCGCCGTGGCAATGGATCGCAAACCGCCGCGCTACTCGGCCGAGCTGCTTGTCATTGCCACGGCCACGGAAGGACCGTTGCGCGAGAGCTACCAGATCCGGTGCCGGCCCCAGGGTTCCCGGATGGAGCGGCTGTTGGTGTACTTCTCCCAGGCCCGAGAGGCGGCGCCACACTGGACTTTGCAGGACGAAGGAGATGATGCGCTCGTGGTCCACCGGCTGAGCGACGAGCAAATGCTCCAGCAGTGTGGACGGGAAACGGGCGAAATGTGGGAGATCTCCTTGCGGCGGCCCCGCAATGCCGAATTCATCGTTCACGCCCAGCGTCCCACGCCCATGGACCAAGACACGCCCCTCAGCTTGATTTGGCTGCCTCGAGCCGAATCACAGGAAGGGCAACTCGAGATTCGCTCCAGTTCCACGGCCGCGGTGCATGTGCAAAACGCGCGGCTGCGGCCCTTGCCGCTGGAGCCTCGGGCGGCTAGCACGTCCTTGCGGGGCCGATTCGCCTACTCGCCAACGCAGGATACCGCGGCCGTCGATCCCGCGCCGTTAAGCCTGTGCCGCGAGGCGGGGACGCTCACCCAGCCGGCCGCCGTCGTGTGGCAGGCGAACCTGGAGTCTCGTTACGAACCCAATGGCGCCGCCAGTCACACCGCCACCTGGTGGCTGGAGGCGCTGGGCCAATCGCAACTGGCGCTTACGTTGCCGCGGGGTTCCGAGTTGGAGCGCGCCTGGATCGATGAGAGGGAAACATCCAGCACTTCCGAGGGTCAGCAGCTGGTGCTTTCGCTACCTTCGGCGCGTCGGTACGTCGTGCTCCGGTTGCGCTATCGGACGCGAACGCCGCCGCTGGGAGAACTGCAGCGCCTGGCAGCTCCTCTGATCGCGACCACGCTTCCGGTGCTGGATTGCAATTGGTTGCTCTGGCTACCCCCCGGCTACAGCCTGACGCATCCCGACAATGCCTGGCAAGAAACCGATCGAACACCCCGCACGCCCCTGGCGCGGTTGCTCGGCCCGTTGGCGGGCGCGGGACGCAGTCCGTTCGATCCCACCAGCGCCGACGATTGGTGGCGACTCGTTAGCTTGCCTTGGGCAGAAGAGCAGGCACGCCAGGCAGCACACCAGTTTTTGGACCAGCTCGGCGCTGCTCCCGCCGGTACCTGGACCCAGGTGCGGGCACAGGTGCAACCTGCGCTGGAGTTGTCGCAACGGCGCTTGTTGCTCGACGCGATCGCGCTGCGGCACGGGGGAGTCACGCCGCAGACAGCCTTATCGGCCGGCGCG
>JBGTDH010000202.1:0-2662 GCA_041748435.1 Pirellulales bacterium | reverse complement strand
GATGTTGGGGCAACGCTTCTTGCGTGCGTTCGATCACCGCCGTGCCGCTGGCGTAGCCCTCCAAGTGTCCTGGCCGGCCGCAGGGACAGATGCGAGCGTTGTCCGTGCAGTCGATTACAATGTGTCCGCACTCCGAGCCGTGGCTGTGCTCGCCATCGATCGACACGTCGTCGACGATGATGCCGCCGCCCACGCCCGTGCCTAACGTCAGCAGCACCATGCTATTGAATTGGCGTCCAATGCCGACCCAGAATTCGCCGTAGGCGGCCGCGTTGGCATCGTTGGCAAACGTGACCGGGAGGCCGCCGCAGTGGTGGCTCACGCGATCGCGAATGGGAAAATTATACCATCCGGGCAGGTTATGCGGCTCTAGCAACATTCCGGCGGGAATGTCCATCGTGCCGGGGGATCCGAGGCCAACCCGCCGAATGTCTTTGGTCGTCAGCCCCAATTCCTCAAAGGCGGCAAGTATCGCCTCTCCCATGCGCTTCGACCCATCTTCAGGCCCCCTCTCAGTTTCCGTCGGTATTTTACCGCGATACACCGATCTTCCCAGATCATCGACAACCCCCAGTTTGATGTTCGTGCCCCCAAGGTCCAGGCCCGCAAAGAATGGGGATTGGGCATCTGCAACGGGAATGACTTCGCCGCCATCGTCCATCGACAGAAACTTTGCAACAGGGAGAGTTTAGCGCTACAGGGAATATAGGGGCCGCGGCCATCGCGGGCAATTGGAGCGAAGTTCGTGCGCCGGATTATCGATCGCCCGTGGCTCGCAACTGGCTCGAGGATACGTCTTGTCGAAACTCTTGGACGAGCACGCCGTCACAGAGTTCTCGCAGACGAGCGGTCAGGTCCAGCGTTTCGAGTGTCTGTAAGCCGAATTCTCCGCTGCGAGCGAAGACGAGAAAGCGGCAACCGTTGGCGGCAAGCTCGGCGATAGCGGCCTCGCACGCGGAGGAATCGTTCCGATAGTAGCGCGGCTGACCAATGCGGGCAATCGTGTCGGCCCCCACCAGAAACGTCGCGCCGGGAAACAGTCGCGACTTTTCCACAAACGTGGCGGCACGCGTGAGCCAAAGCGTCTGATGGGGGGCAAGCTGTTGAGAGCGGCACTGGATCTCGATGAAATCCAGCGGCGGCTTGTCGACGTTCTCGATTGAAATCTCGAACTCCACGGGAAGATTCAGGCGGAAGGCCGCACAGGCAGCCAACTGCGTGTGTCCCTGGTGCAGCGGATTAAACGCTCCTGGAAAGATCGCTCGCTGCGGGGATTCGATCGCAGGCCCGCGCTTTACCCGGTGCGTTTTGCCGATCATCAAGTCGTGCCACGCGGGGGATGCCTCGACCGACTGTCGCTCGATTTGCTCGCCTGCGAGCAGCGGGTACTCGAGTTGCTCGCCTAGGTTCACGGCTCGAGCAATGAGATTGATCGCCAGAACAGACACCAGATCCTCTTCTTCACGGCGGCTGCGGGCATCGCGCGTGAGATCAATCGAAACCGTGGCGGTCTGCCAAGCGGTTTGGATGGCCAGAAAGGCACGATGCGCGCCTTTCTTCGGCCGATCGCTGGCGAGGCTGGCGGTGCATCCCAGGCCGACGAGCGTGTCGGGATCGGCCTCGGGGGATAGTCGTTGCGCTCGTCGCCAGCAAGCCATGGCCATGCCGCGGGCAGTGCGGTCGCAGCAGGACTGCTCGGGGGGAGAGCCAAGTAGGTCGATCAATGCGTTCTGAGAATAGGGGACCACTGCCTCCAGAATGCTGCGTGAGGCGCCGGAAACCCGCAAGAGGGTGGAGATAGCCCCACTGCCGCCGCCGGTGAAGGCGAGGACGAAGTGTTTGCCGGCACTGTGGATGCGGCGGATCAGGGCGTCCGGGGCTGACGATGACATGGGGTGTCGCGGCGAACGCGGCTACTTGCAGAAAGAAGTTGAAGAATATTTTGCAGTTGTTCCCAAGATTCTCATTTGGCGATCGAACTAATTTTGTCCCGACCGAAATCGTCCGGCCGAGAAGACACTCGAAACGCACCCCTTCGCCGCAATCTTACTACAAACGGGAGGCCCACAGTCATGGTCAAGAAGTCAATTCTCGGAGGGTCGGCGGCGGTGCTGCTGGCAACCCTGTTGTTTGGTCGGGATGCTTGGAGCTACGTCTCCACCTCGGCCGGTTGGGTGAAGCACTCCGTCAAGAGCAGCGTGCCGATGGAGTTCGAGATCGAGCGAGCCCGCACGATGATCAAGAATCTCGTGCCGGACATTCAGAAGAACATGCACGTGATTGCCAAGGAAGAGGTCGAGGTCGAGCGTCTGGCCCGGCAGATTTCGCAGCACGAAGGCAAGCTGGCCGGCGATCGGTCGAGTATTCTGCGGCTCAAGAGCGACCTGGCCAGCAACCGCGAACGGTTTGAGTACAGCGGCCGGGCCTACACGGTCTCCCAAGTGAAGCAGGACCTGGGCAACCGCTTCGAGCGGTTCAAGACGGCCGATGCCACGCTGGGCAGCCTGCGTGAGATTCACACGGCCCGCCAGAAGAGCCTGGAAGCGGCCCGCCAGAAGCTGGAAGGAATGATGCAAGCGAAGCGGCAGCTTATCGTTGACGTCGAGAACCTCGAAGCGCGGCTGAAGATGGTCGAAGTCGCCCAGACGACGAGTGATTACAA
>JBGTDH010000201.1:0-3986 GCA_041748435.1 Pirellulales bacterium | reverse complement strand
GTTTCGCCAGGTGGATGAATTCCGCCTGGCGATGATCGAACAGCCCTTGGCGCATGACGACTTGCTGGACCATGCCCGCTTGCAGGCCGCCATTGATACCCCCATCTGTCTGGACGAGAGCATCGTCTCCCTGGACCGAGTGCGGCAAGCCCTGGAGCTGCGCTCCTGCCGCTGGGTGAATATCAAACCGGGCCGCGTGGGCGGGCTGACCAACGCCGTGGCCATTCACGACACCTGCCGCGACGCCGGCATTCCGTGCTGGGTGGGCGGCATGTTGGAAAGTGCCGTCGGAGCGCGCATCTGCGTCGCCTTGGCCATGCTGGACAATTTTTCCTACCCGGCCGACATCTTTCCTTCCAGCCGTTTCTATCGCCGCGACCTCGGCGTGCCCGCGCTCGATCTGAAGCCCGGCCCCGGTGGCTCACCCCAGGTCGCCGCCCCCACCACCCCGGGCCTTGGCGCCGCCCCCGATGCAAACCTGCTGCGCGAGCTTTGCGTTAGCCATTTCAAACTGAGTTGAACCCAGTTAGTTTCGCGGAGAATTCACCAAAACTCTTATCGCAGTGGTAGAATTGATCAAGCGTTCTGAACCGAGGAGGCGTTTTGTGCTTAGTGCAAATTTCACCGGCGAAGTTCATGGGGGACAACTCCACCTACAGCAACCGCTCAGCGAGTTTGAGGGACAGCGGGTCTTGGTCACCTTGATTGTGGCAGATAGCGCGCTTTCCGATCTGCCCGCGCCAGGCGTTAACTCGAACGGCGGCTCTCCCCATGCGGCCCCCGAGGCAGAACTTCTCGATGACCCCGGTCGAATTCGGGATCCTGATCGGTCCGCGCGGAACATCACCGCACAGGTTATCTCTGTGGGACGGGCGGTTCCTAGAGTCTACTTAGAGCAGGACTAGTCATGGCGAAGCCACCGGATTATCCGTGGTACGCTGTCGTGCGCGGACAGAACCTGGAACAAGGCGATTTCTTGCGTGGCTGTCCGCGTTTCGTCCTGCCGGTGGACGCCGCGCTGGAAGGCAACATTATTCTCAGGCGCGAGACAGTGGATGCAATTGTCCTGTCCCAGTCTTGCGATTTGGCGATCCGCGCGGACGGAGAGTCGGAGGCGACGGACGTCCTTCTTTGTCCGATCTACACGAATTCCGATCTTCGGGATCATGCCGTCTTCGGCAGGGAGGAGACCTGGGAGGAAGTTCGTAAAGGCCGTCGGCCCTTTTTTCACGTGCTGAACGAGTGCCAATTGCTTGAGCACGCACAGGATTTCAGGCTCGTTGACTTCCACGCGCTGTTCACAATCAGCGTTCCACTGGCCCGCGAGTTTGCCGACCGCCTTGAGGATCGACTCCGATTACTACCGCCCTATCGTGAGCATTTGTCACAGGCCTTCGCTCGATTGTTCATGCGGGTCGGACTTCCGACGGACTTGTCGCCTTTCAACAAGAAAAAGTCCTGATCGTATTTGGCGCAGGTCCACTATCACCTCAGACGGCACTCGCATCGTGGCATGTTCTGGGCAATAATTAGACCCGTGCGGCGAAAGACTACCGGCACGTCGTCGCGCTTATTCAGCCATTCCTCGGAGGCACGCAATGCTTCGTTCCATTCGATCGTTGGCCCTGGTTTTGATCGCGCTCGTCCCAGCGGCGACGTGGGAGTCTCGCGCGCAGGCTCAAGCTGCGGAGAAGGCCGCGGTGGCCGTGTTTCGCCTGCGCGGCACGGTGGTGGAAACGCCCAGCAGCAACGAGTTTTCCTTCTCCACGGAACCCAGCACGGCGCTGAAGGATGTGGTGGCTCGATTGAAGAAGGCAGCCGAAGACAAGGCGGTGAAGGCGGTGCTGCTCACGGCCGACGATGCCAGCCTGGGACCGGCGCAGATTGAAGAGCTGCGGCAGCCGCTAGCTGCCGTGCGGGCCGCCGGGAAAGAAATCTACGCCCATAGCGATTCGATGGAGACGGCCACGTTTGTGCTGCTGTGCGGCGCGAGCCGCGTGAGCATGACCCCCACGGCCGATCTGTGGCTCACCGGCAAGTATGGCGAACAGCCGTATCTGAAGGGGCTGCTTACCAAGGTGGGCGTAAAGCCAGATTTCCTGGCCTGCGGGCCGTACAAGAGCGCCGCGGAGATGTTTACTCGCGAGGAGCCGAGCAAAGAAGCGGAGGAGATGCAGAACTGGCTCTTGGACGGGATGTTTCAGACCGACCTGCGTCTGATTGCGGAGGGACGCGGCGTCTCCCAGGAGAAAGCCAAGCAATGGATCGACGGCGGTCCCTACACTGCGGAGAAAGCCAAGGCGGCCGGTCTGATCGACGCCGTCGAGCATCGCCAGGATGTGCTGGATCTGATCAAAGAGAAGCACGGCTCGGACGCCAAGCTCGACACGCAATACGGCGTGAAAAAATCGGCGCTGCCCGATCTCTCGTCCCCGCTGGGCATGATGCAATTATGGGGCGAGCTGCTGGCCGGCCCAAAGAAGAAGACGCACAAGACCAGCGTGGCGATTGTGTATGTCGATGGGCCGATCATGCTGGGTTCGCAGTCCGCCAGCTTGTTCGGAGGCTCGGAAGGGGGCGCGTATTCCAGCGATCTGCGGAAGGCGTTGGATAAGGCCGCCAACGACGACACGATCAAGGCGGTCGTGCTGCGGGTCGATTCCCCCGGCGGATCCGCCACGGCCAGCGA
Organism: Pirellulales bacterium; assembly: GCA_041748435.1. Taxonomy (GTDB): domain Bacteria; phylum Planctomycetota; class Planctomycetia; order Pirellulales; family JBGTDH01; genus JBGTDH01. The sequence goes on along the minus strand of JBGTDH010000201.1, from coordinate 1,297 downwards.
AGTGATTCTCGATGCCACTAAACGCGTGAAGGCCAAGAAGCCGCTTGTGGTCTCGATGGGCAACGTGGCCGGCAGCGGCGGCTACTATGTGGCCTGCGCCTCCGACACCATCTTTGCCGATGAGGCCACCATCACCGGTTCCATCGGCGTCGTGGGGGGCAAGCTGGCGACCGGCGACATGTGGAAGAAGGTGGGCATCAACTGGAAGGACTACAAGCGTGGCGCCAACGCCGGCCTGCTCAGCTCGGCCGATGTCTTCTCCCCCATCGAGCGGCAACGCATGCAGCAATGGATGGACGAGATCTATGGCGTCTTCAAGGGGCACGTGGTGGCCATTCGCGGGAAGAAGCTCAAGAAGGACATCGACGAACTCGCCGGCGGCCGCGTGTACACGGGCCGGCAGGCGCTGGAGCTCGGTTTGGTCGATCAGATCGGCACGTTGCAAGATGCCCTGGCCCACGTGGCCAAGGAGGCCAAAGTGAGCGATTACGAAGTGCGCGTCGTGCCGGAACCCAAGGGTTTTCTAGAGCTGCTGCTGGAAGACTCGTCCAGCAAGGTGGACGAGCCGCTGGCGATCAACGTGAAGCCGCGGATCACCACGGGCGGTTCGCCGCTGCACTCCACTGCTGGCTCGCCCTTGCTCGACGCCGCGCTGCCGCTGCTGGAAGGCCTCGACGGTAATCGCGTGCGAGCCGTGCATCGCGCGTTGATCCAGTTGCAGACGTTGCGTCAGGAAGGCGTGATCCTGTCCATGCCCGAGATGTCTTGGGGTCGATAGACAACGCGGCCAAAATGTTGCGAGGATCTAACAATGGCGATCGACGTGCCGCGATTGCGGTTCACCGTGGAGCAATACCACCGCATGGGCGAAACCGGCGTTTTGCCTCCCGCTTGCCGTGTTGAGCTTCTGGATGGAGAAATCGTCGAGATGTCCCCCATCGGCAGCCGGCATGCGGCCTGTGTGGCCGAGAATAATGAGCGGTTCGTGCTGGCCTTTCACGGTCGAGCAATTGTGCAGGGACAAAATCCGGTCGTTCTCAGCGACTACTCGGAACCTGAGCCCGACCTGATGTTGCTGCGTGTTCGTAAGGACTTCTACAGACACGAGCTTCCGCGAGCTGCCGATGTGCTGCTGGCCGTTGAGGTGGGGGACAGCTCCGCCGATCTGGATCGCAGTCTTAAGCTGCCCCTGTACGCGAAGGCGAAGATCGTCGAGTTCTGGCTGATCGACCTCGTCGACGATTGCATCGAAGTCTATCGCCAACCGAAGCGCGGGCAATATCTCAGCATTGAACGT
>JBGTDH010000200.1:0-4185 GCA_041748435.1 Pirellulales bacterium | reverse complement strand
CGCGCACCTCAAGGCGGCCATCGCGGCGGGAAAGCACGTGTTCGCGGAGAAACCGGTGGCCGTCGATGCGCCGGGCGTGCGCAGCGTGCTGGCCACGTGCGAAGAAGCCAAACGCAAAAGCCTGGCCGTGGTGTCGGGCTTGTGCCTCCGCTATTCCCACGGGTTTCGGGAAACGATCCAACGCATTCACGACGGCGCCATCGGTCCGGTGCTCTCCATGCAAACGAACGACTTGCGCGGACCGATCTGGGTCAAGCCGCGGCAGCCCGAGTGGACCGACATGCACTGGCAGATGCGCAACTGGTATTACTTCACGTGGCTTTCGGGAGATTTCAACGTGGAGCAGCACGTGCATCACTTGGATATCTGCTCGTGGGCCATCGGCGAATATCCCCTCAAGGCCACGGGGCACGGCGGCCGGCAAGTGCGCACCGGCCCGGAGTACGGCAACATCTACGATCACTTTTCGATCGAGTACGAGTATGCCGGCGGCCAGAAGCTGTTCAGCTATTGCCGGCAGCAAGCCGGTTGCCGCAACGACATGAGCAACCAGGTGCAAGGCACGCGCGGCCGGGCGGAGGTCTCCGAGCGCCGGCATGAGATCACCGGCCCCGCCGCCTGGAAACGCGAAGGCAAGGACAACAACTTCTATCAGACCGAGCACGACGAGCTGTTCGCCGGCATCCGCAAGGGAGCGCCGATTAACAATGGCGAGTACATGGCCAAGAGCACGCTCATGGCCATCCTTGCCCGCATGGCCGCCTACACGGGCCAGACCATCACCTGGGACCAAGCGTTCAACTCCAAAGAAGATCTCACGCCCGATGGCTATGCCTGGGGCCCCATCCCCACGCCAGAAATCGCGCTGCCCGGCGTGACGCGCTTTGCGTAAAACCCGCTCCCTTTCTGTTCTGTTACGTGGCCTACTCGTTTCGTCGCAGCTCCAGGCCGCACAACGTCGGATCGCGGACGCCGGTGGAGGGATGGCGCGGGATGAGCTCGAGCAAGAGGTTGTCCGTCACGCGGATCTCTGGGAACTCGCGCACCAGGGCTTTCTGAACGCCGCCGGCGGATTGCGCGATGTCAAAATTCTCCAGCACGGTGCGGCCTTGCAGCTTCACATCGAACACGCGCTGGCCGGGTTGCACGCTGTCGTCCGTCTCGGCAAAGAAGAGCTTGACCGTGTAGGTGGCCGCTTCGTCCTTCGGTCCGAGGAGCGGGATTGAGCAAGTAGACAAGCCACGGGCAGCCGATGAAAAGATCCAGGGAGATTCCGTATTGCCGACAGCCAGGCGATCGGCGCTGAGGAACGCATAGCCGCCCTCCTTGGTGAACTTGGTGTCGAGCTTGAAGCTCAGATCCAGGCCGGTAACTTTGTTGGGGGCCGGACGCGGATAGGCCAGCCACACGGTTCCGCGCACATCGCGACGATCGCCGGGAGCGCCAAAGTTCAGGGCCATGTGCTCCACGGGAGTCGTTGCGCCGGTGGAACTGTAAATGGTCCAGGGGTTGCGCGGCTCGCGCGGCTCCATCACCACAGTCGAGGCGATCGAGAACAAGCACACGCACCCGGCGCTGGCTTCGGGAATCATCACCAGGCCGTTGGCGGGAATGGCGTTGATCCAGCAGCCTAGCCGATGTCCGGCGATGTGCTGGGTGCCATCGTCGGCTTTCAAATCGTAGAAGCCCGTGTAGCCGGAGCGGAACAAGAGCATGTTCTCACAGCCGGAGATCATGCCGCAGTGATGGCCGGGGCGGATAATGCTCCAAGGGACCTGCTCGCCAGTGAGAGGATGATTTCGCATCTTCTGGGCTCCGGTCCGAAGATCGAAGGACCAGGGCTCGGCGATGATCTGCTCTCCCACGATAATGGGCCGATGCCGATAGTTGGCATCCTTGGCCCACAGCTTGCGGCCGTCGTCGGCGGAAAGCGCCACCAGCCGGCGACTAGAGAAGTCGCCCGCCACGAACTGCGTCCAGTAGTGTCCATTGGCGTTGGCGCCGCACAGCACCAGCACGCCCTCCTTGTGCATCAGGGTGAGCTTGCCGCCGCCGATTCCGATCTCGCTGCAATCGGTCACATCAACGGGCGTGGACCAGAGCTTCTCTCCCGTGCTGGCATCCAGGCAGACGGCCATTCGCAAATCGATCCGCTTGAGCCGCTCCTCGGCCGCGAGGGCTTCCTCGCCCGTGAGCTTCTCCAGTGCGGTCCGGTCTTGTCGCAGCATCTCGGCCCGTTGCTCGGTCGTGAGGGAGCTATCGATCAGATAGACGCGTCGGCCGCCGAGGGCAATCGTGTGATGCGAGATGCTCTGACCCTGATGCGACCACAGATGCTGAGCGGTCTTGAGGTCGATGGCAAACAGGGCATCGGTGGAATCGATCGTGGCTTTGCCGCGCCGCCGCAGCCGCTCTTCGACATACCGCCGCAGGGTGGCAGTGCCATACAGGCGGCCTCCGTCGATGGCGATGTAGCCCCACTCGTATTCGTCGCCGCGCTTCTCCCGCGGCAGCAGATGCGTGGCCACAATCTCGCCGGAAGCAGCGTCGTACTCCAGGCACTGATCGCCCATGAGCATGAACAGCCGCTCGTCGCTGGCGGCCAGATTGCCGGGGTTTTGATTGCCGAACACGCCGGTGCGCAGCGCCTTGGGGTTTTGCTTCTCCCACAGGAAGCGGCCATTGTAGGCATCGTAGGCCATCACGCTGTTCTCTCCCTGAATGAACAGCCGGCCGTTGGCGGAGACCGGACCAACGGCCCCTTCGTGCCGGTTGACCATCTTGCCCGGGCCGGGATCGCCGTACCACAACACGCCCAGGCTCCCTTGCACGCGTTTGTCATCGCTCACGGCCGTGTTGCCCGGATCGCCGTATTGATGAGACCAGCTTCCCGCGCCGGGGAGCTTGCCGCGCGTCAGCGTGACATACGGCAGTTCGGTCTCGACCTTCGATTGATCGTCCAGCTTCATGCCTGCCAGCCACGTCGTGAGTTGATCGGTGTTGGGCCGTGGGCCGGGGGAACTCTCGGGCTTTCCCAGACAGACCACACCGCCGCACGGCTTGAGGTGGCGAGCCAGCTTCTCGGGATCGCCGGGGATCTTGCCCGTCAGTAGCAAGCTGTCCGAGACGATCAGGTTGGCGAAGTAATTGGAGTATGGCAGCGACGCGGGATCGGCCTGATGCACGGTCACGCGATGGCCGTACAAGCCGGCCGCGGAGAGCGCCTGGCGAGACGTTTCCACTTTCTTCGCGTCCGGCTCGATGCACACGATCGCCAGTTCGGTGAGCTTTGCCAGCTCATAAGCCAGCCGGCCGTTCTCGCTTCCCAGCACCAGGCAGAAACCTTGCTTCACATCAGTGCGGGCCAGAATGTCGGCGGCCGCCGTTTGATACATCTTTGTCAGATTGTCCTTGGGATAAGGCGTCTCCTTGATCGACGACTGAGCCAGGTCGCTGCCCGACGTCAAGCCGTGCGCGGCAAAGGCATACACATGGCCGGCGTTGGTGCTCACCAGCAAGTGGCCATTGGCCACCGCCAGCCCGCGGGCATCTCCTTCCACCTCCGCGGTCCAGACCTGTTTGCCCGTGCTGGCATCGAAGGCCACGACTTCCTTGTGACCGCCGGCGATGACCAGATTGCCGGCCACGATCAGCTCTTGCGATGCGTCTTCGGGCGTCTTCCATTGGATGCCTACCTTCAGCGACTCTTTGATCTTGGCGTTGGCGGCATCGATCTTGTTGCGAATCTCGGCCGCTTTGTCTCCCGCTCCGCTAAGCTGTTTGTTGAGTGCGCCAATGCTCAACTGTTGCTCATGCCGTTCACGGCTGGCCTTGGCAAACTCCAGCCGATCGAGTCGCGCAATCGCATCTCCGGTCGCCAGATACGCTGCATCGTCCTGAATTGCCAACTGCTCTCCGTTGAACCAGCCGTGCCCCACGTTGCCCGTCTTCTGCTCCATCGCCAGGAACTGATGCGGGCCCGAGGCGTAGATCTGACCATCGGCCAACAGCGCCTGCGAGCCGCCGATCTCGCCCCCGGCATCGGTCCGCCAGCCGTGCGTTCGCTTGTGCAGCACCACGCCGGTCACGCGATCGACCGCCGCCGGCAACGATCGCCCGGACGGGACGAACAACAAATTCCCCTCGGCCAGCAGATAGCCCTGCGGCGAAAGGTCGTCGCGTCCG
>JBGTDH010000199.1:0-9590 GCA_041748435.1 Pirellulales bacterium | reverse complement strand
CGTCGGTGAAATCGGAAACCTTCTTGCTGGACTCCTCGCACACGCGGGCCAGGAAGTGCCGGGCCAGCAGGGGAATATCGCTGATGCGTTCCCGCAGGCTGGGCAACTCGATGTTGATCACGTTCACGCGGTAATACAGGTCCTGGCGAAAACGGCCCTCGGTAACCAGTTTGGCCAGATCTTCGTTGGTGGCCAGGATCACGCGGGAATCGACGCGGAAGGTCTTCGTGCCGCCCACTTGCTCGAACTGGAATTCCTGCAAGATGCGCAGCAGTTTGACTTGCATGCTGGCCGAGGCGGTGCCGATCTCGTCCAGGAAGATGGTGCCGCCGTCTGCCTGCAAAAATTTCCCGATCTTATCTCCCACGGCGCCGGTAAAGCTGCCGGCCACATGACCAAACAGTTCGCTCTCCAGCAGCGTGTCCGGCATGGCCCCGCAAGCCACTTCCACGAACGACTTGTTGCGCCGCGGGCTGCGGCGGTGAATGGCCCGCGCGATGAGCGACTTGCCCGTGCCGCTCTCTCCGGTAATAAGCACCGTGGCGCGGGTATCGGCCACGCTGTCGATCAGATCGAACACGCGGAGCATGCGATGATCGTGACCGACGACGTTATCCAATCCGAACCGCAGATCCAACTGCGCTTTGAGCGTTTTGTTCTCTTCGATCACGCGGCGCTGGTTGAGGGCCCGTTCGATGGCCATCAGCAATTCGTCGTCGATCAGCGGCTTGGTGAGAAAATCGAAGGCCCCGGTGCGAATGGCCTCGATGGCCGATTCCACGGTGCCGTAACCGGTGAGCAGAATGACCGTGGTGTTGGGATGCTTCTCGCGGCAATGGGCCAGCACGTCGAAGCCGTCGCGGTCGGGCAGCCGGATATCGACCAAGGCCAGATCATAGGCCTTTTTGTCCAAGGCGGTCACGGCCGTCGTGTAATTGGAGGCAGTGTCCAGCAGGAAACCCTGGTCGCGAAGCCAGTCTGCCATCGAATCCAGCACCTGGCGGTCGTCGTCGACTAACAGCAACGAGCCTTGTTTCATTCGAGTACCCTGCTGTCTGGCGTCAACCGCAACGATGGAAAAGCACTTCGGCTGTCGCCAAATATCTACGTTACGGGTAGGGCAGGGTCAAAGCGCGATGCCGTTTGACGGAAAAATGCCGCTTGGCGCATCGCCTTGGCTGGTTTTGACTGCTCAACTTGAGGGTTTTGACGACCCTGCTGATTTTGCTTCACTCTCTTGCGAAACGCCGGCTGGGGGGCTTTACTAAGGCGTGTCTGGCTGGCGGACTACTTTTCGCGCTGCTTCCCGTTACGATGACAACAGTCGGCCTGTGGTGATTTTCTTTCGCCAAAGGGTTGTCAGGATAGTGACTCAGGGGGACAGGCGCGCGTTTTTACGGTCGAGTCGGACGGTGTTTCGGCGGATGGCGGACGGGGGGATTATTGTTTGCCGCTATCCGAGGAAGAGAGGGGTCTAACAAATGAGGGTTTTCCTATGGGAGTGAAGCTGCTGATTGCGGACGACCATGAAGTGGTTCGTTCCGGGCTGGTGACCTTGTTGTCCGGCGCCGAGGTCACGATTGTCGGCCAGGCGTCGAGTGGGGAAGACGCCATCAAGCTGGCCATTGAAAAAAAGCCGGACGTGGTGTTGTTGGACATTCGCATGTCCGAAATCGATGGCCTGTCTGCGTTGGAGAAGATTCGCGCCGCGCTGCCCAAGACGCGCATCGTGATGCTTTCGACGTACGACAATCCGACGTCCATCGCCCGCGCCGTGGCCTTGGGCGCCAGCGACTATCTGCTCAAGGGCGTGTCGCGCGCGCAGTTGCTTAACAGCATTCTGAACAAGGGCGGCGATGGCAACGGCGTGCGGAGCGAACCGCTCAAGCGCGTGGCCGGCGTGATGGAAACCAGGCGCACCGATGTCGACGATGGCGTCTCTCTTACCCAGCGGGAAAGCCAGGTGCTGCGGCACATGGCCCTCGGCCTGAGCAACAAAGAGATCGGCCGCTCGCTCGTGATCAGCGTCGAGACGGTCAAGGAGCACGTGCAGAACATCCTGCGCAAAATCCACGTGACCGACCGCACCCAGGCCGCCGTTTGGGCCGTGCGACGGAATTTAGTGTAGCGACACCAAGTGGAATCACTTCGACGGCTGCGGCTCGAAGTCGGTGGGGTTCACCCAGCCTGCTTGGAGCTTCTCGCCGCGCAGATAGCGCTCGTAAAAGTTGCGATGCGCGGCGCTGGCATGCGGGTACTCGTCGAACACGTGACCGCGTCCCTCCATGCGCGGATCTCCTTGCTGCCGGAGTTGTGCGAACATTCGCTCTTGCAGGCGAGTCTTGATCGCAGCGCGGTCAGGTTGCTCTGCCAGGTTGTGCAGGCAATCGGGATCGCGAGACAGATCGTACAACTCTTCGGCGGGACGCAGGCCAAAGCAGGCGGCCCAATGCGAGTTGTCGGCCTGCTTCCGATGCAGATCCAAGATCAGCGACTTCGTGGCCCCGGCGTCGCAGTTGAGGTAGCCCGTCTCCGGATTGCACGCGGGCCAGCGGGTGGGCTCGAAGTTACGAAGATAGGCCAGTCCCTCCGTCACGATGCCGCGGATGGGATAGCCTACGTCGTTGGGACGACCGATGTCGTGGCGCTCCATGCCGAGGAGGACGTGGTCGCGCGCGGGGTTCACACGCCCCGCTTTGTTCGAGGTGAAGATATCGGTGAGGCTGCGGCCGGGCGAATCGGCCATGCCCGTCTGCGACCACTTGAGGCCGGCGACTTCGACGAGAGTGGGGGCGATGTCAATGAAGCTCACGTAGTCGTCCACGGTGCGCCCCGGCGTGGCGATGCCGCGCTTCCACTGGACGGCCAGCGGCACGTGGTTGGAGAACTCGTAGGCGTTCCCTTTGCAGCGCGGAAAGGGCATCCCGTGATCGGAAGTCACGATCACCAGCGTGTTCTCCAGCAGCCTGCGCTCTTCCAGCGATTGCAGCATGCGGCCCAAGTGCCGATCGAAGTGCTCCACCTCATACGCATAATCGAGCATGTCGTGCCGCACCGTTTCCGTGTCGGGCCAATAGCCGGGCACGTGATCGATTTGCGCAAGCTGCTTGCCTCCCTTAGCCACACCGGAGCCGAACTCGTACCCGCGATGCGGCTCGATCGCGCCGTACCAGAAGCACCAGGGAGTCTCGGCGGGCGCAGCGTCCAGAAAATCGACGAAGTTGGCGGAGTAATCGCTGCGGCCCATACCGGTGGCCGGCGGCTCGGCCGTGCGCTTGTTGAAGGCTCGCCCCGTCATTTGCCGCGGCTTGCCGCTGGCGTCGTTGGCCACGCCCGGCCCCCAGCCCTTGGTGGTGTGACCGACAAACCAGCCCTGCTCGGCTAGTGCTTCGCCCCAGCCTTTGAACTCGGCGGGAAAGTAGCAGATATGATTTGCCGCCTCTTTAAGCTGCCACGAGTTGCGCCCCGTGAGCAAGCATGCCCGCGAGGGCGCACACTTGGCGTTGGGTGTGTAAGCATTGGTGAACAGCACGCCCTCGCGCGCTACGCGATCGAAGGCCGGTGTGCTGACCCATTTGGCGCCGTAGGCGCTGGCGTGCCCGTAGCCCCAATCGTCGGCAATGGCGAACAGAATGTTGGGACGTGTCGCCGGCTGCGCGCTGGCGATGGCGGCTGAAAACGCCATCAGGGCGAGCGTGAGCAGCATGCATCGCGTGGTGTTCATGGCGTGGCTCGATGTTTCGGAATTAACGGTTGATATGCACCACGACGGCCGGCGCAAAACCGTTGAAGTAGGTGGAGGAAGCGTGCGTGTAGGCGCCCACGTTCTCGCTATACACCAGGTCGCCGATCTGCAAGTTTTCCGGCAGCGTTTCGGACAGCGAGACCGTGTCCAGCGCATCGCAGGTGGGTCCAAACACGGAGCAGATCTGCGTCGGCCCGCGGCGGAAGCTCTGGAAGTGATATTGGATGTGGTCGAAGATCACGCCGGAGAACGTGTGATAGACGCCGTCGTTGATGTAGTAGCAGAGCTTCCCATCGCGGACCGCTTTGCCGATGATCTCGGCCACGAGCGTGGCCGTGGTGGCGACGAGAAACCGCCCCGGCTCGGCCAGAATCTCCATATCCTTGGGGAACAGCCGCTTGAACTCGGAGTTGAGCAACCGCGCCAGCTCGCGGAACGGCTTGGCGTGCTCATCGTAAGGCACGGGAAATCCGCCGCCAATATCGAGAATCTTCACTTGCTCGTAGCCTCGCTGCCAGGCTTCCTTGAAGATGCCGGACATCAACTGCAACGCCTGGATGTAGTTGTTGAAGTTGGTGCATTGGCTGCCGACGTGGAAGCTCAACCCCTCGACCGTGAGACCCGCATCGAACGATTGCGCAATCAAATCGACCACTTCCCCTGGCGACGCTCCGAACTTGCTGGACAACTCCACCACCGAGCCGGTATTAGGCACGCGCACCCGCACCACCAAACCGGCGTGCGGAGCATGCTTCTTGATCTTCTTGACCTCCTCGGGATTGTCGAACGTCACCAGCGGCTTGTACTGATCCAGCTCTTGCAGCGTCTTGGGCGTCTTGATCGGGTTGGCATAGATGATCTTGTCCCAGATGAAATCTTGCCGCTCGCGGGCCGGCAAGTTCTTGATATTTTCGTACACCAATTGGAACTCGAACATGCTGGCCACATCGAAGCTGGCCCCCGCCTCGAACAGCGTGCGCACGATCACGGGATCGGCATTGGCCTTCACCGCGTAATAGGCCTGCACGCGCGGCAAGCACTCCTGGAACTGCCTATAGTTCTTGCGCAGCACGGCATGATCGACGACGAAACACGGAGTGCCATGCGTGCCGGCCAACTTCTTTAGCAACGTCTGCGAGGCCATTCAAGTCTCATCCAGTTTCACTTCTTGGTCACCGTGAGCCACACATCTTCGATCGTGGCGTCCAGGCCTGCAAGGGTAGCCGATGCAGTTCGGGTGCGCGGCGGTTCCGTCATCGTGCGCCCTTGAATGCGAATCGATCCGCTGGCCACGGTCTCGTCGGCAGCCGTGAGCTTGAGCTTCACGCTCTTGGCCGACTCGCCCGATCCGGCCGACTTGACCGGCTCCGACATGACGCCTTCCGGCAGGTTCGCCGCCGCCACTTCGATCTCCTCCTTGAATCCGTTCTGCCGATCCACGCTGACGGCGATCTCGACGGTCTTGCCCGCGGCCAGCGTGAACGACTCGGCGGCCAGTTTGAGAGCGAAGTCGGCTGCCGAGGTTCCCGCGGTCACGCGATAGACGAACCGCGGGCCGCCCTGTCGATGCAGATCGCGCACCTGAAGCACATACTCGCCATCGGCCGGAACGGTGTAGCTGAGTTCCGATTCGCGATTGTCGCGCGCCGCGTCGTCATTCTGTGCGACTTGCTTGCCGCTGCCATCGCATAGCGTGAGCACCGGATCGAGGGCAAACCCCAACGATCGCGACTCGCTGCGGAAGACGAGCTTCTGCCCCTTAGTGGCCGCAAAGCTGTACTCGTGCTGGGCGCGGGGTGCGAGCAATTGCCCCGACAAGGTCGCCGGAAGATCGATCGGCAGGCGTTGCTCGCCCGCCACAAACAATCGCTGCTCGACGACCGGCAGCCGCAACATTCCCGCGAACCGGGGCGATGCTAACACGTGCAGGGTGGCATCCGCGGCGGGGCTGATCTCGGCCAACTTCAGATCGTCCGGCAAGTTCCATCCCAAGAAAGTGAGTGGCGAGCTTTGCCCGCGCGACAACGCTAGCGGCAGCGCGGCATCGACATAGGGACCGGTTGTGAGGGTCAATCGATAGACGTACGTGCTCTCGCCCGCGAAGTTGATCGAGCTGTTGGGCGTGGCGGGAAATGCGAACGTGCGAATGAGATACGTACCCGCGGCGGACGCTGTAAACGCCAAGAGCGGGTCGAAACCGCGCTCGTCGTCGTTCTGGGCCAGCACAAAACCCTCGGGCGAGAGAATCTGCAATGCCGCATCCATGGGCGATCCCAGCCCGCGATGGGCTTCCATCGCGGCTACCAGCGTTTGGCCCTTCACCAACGGAAGCGAGAACACGTCGACATCGCCGTTCTTGGCGAGCTGGCCATTGGCCACCGCCGATTCCGAAAGCGGCTGCGCCTTCCGCGACTCGTCGTTGGGCTCCTGCTCCATGACTTCCGGCAATCCGCCGATCCGAAACGGGCGCAGCGCTGCGCTTCCCTCCGCATCGAACAAACGCAACCAGGCCACGCCGGGTTGGGCCTCCGGCAAGATTTTGACCTGCAACTTGCCCTTCTCCGCGTCGCACTCGATCGATAGATCCGTCCGGTCCGTCCGCACCTGCACCGGCCAGGTGGCGAACGATCCGCCGGCGGTAACCGACACTGTCTGACCGATTTGTCCACCAGCGGGGTACAGATACGTCACTTGCGGCGGCGCTGCCGTGAGTCGCACGCACCAGAGCATTGCCATGATCATGATTGCGCGGCACATTAGCGAACTCCTCGTCGGTATTTCCAGATGCAGCGCAGCGCGCTCACGCCGTCGCGCCACGTGATCTTCTTTCCTTCCGCATACGTGCGGCCTGCGTAACTGATGGGTCGCTCGTAGATGCGTATTCCCGCCAGACGGGCCACTTTAGCCGTGAGCTCCGGCTCGATGCCAAACCTCCGCTCCTGCAGCGTCGGAGCGATCTTGGCAATCACCTCGTGACGAAACACCTTGTAGCACGTCTCCATGTCGGTGAGGTTCAGGTTCGTCACGGCATTGGACAGCAACGTCAGAAACCGGTTGCCCAGGTAATGCCAGAAGTACAGCACCCGCTGGTTCTGGCCAGTGAAGCGGCTGCCAAACACCACATCGGCCTGACCCTCCACAATCGGCTGAATCAAGCGGCGGTATTCGGCCGGGTCGTATTCCAGGTCTGCGTCTTGCACCAGCACCACCTGACCGCTGGCTTGCAAGAATCCTGTTCGCAACGCTCCCCCTTTGCCTTGATTCTTGTCGTGCAGAATGATGGTCAGGTCTGGCTCGTTCTCCCACAATTTCAGCAAGGCCCGTGTACCGTCGGTGCTGCCGTCGTCGACCAGGATGATCTGCGTGCGGATGCCCGTGCCGCGCACGCGGCGCAAGACCTCCTCAATGGTGTCGCGTTCGTTGTAGACGGGAATCACCACCGAGAGCAGCAGATCGTCCGGCAGCGGATAGATGCCCAACTGCTGGCAGCCGGCCCGGCCCAGCAAGCGCTGAGCCAACTCCAGCCGTTGCTCTTCGCTGCCCAGTAGTTTGTCGATCTCGCGGGTGGATGCTTCGCCGGGAAGACTCATTGCGCGGCCGTTAACTTCTGAACCTGGTCGTCGATCGCCTCCGCCCAGATCGTGTAGCCTTTGGGACTGAGATGCAGAAAGTCCGGCATGATGTCCTTCTCCAGCACGCCGTCGGCCGTGAGGAATTTGGGGCCGATATCCAGAAAATACACCATCTTGTCGTCGGCCAGTTTGCTGGCAATCTGGCTGGCCTGAGCATTCTTCTCCCGCTGCGCGTTTGGCATCGGCCCGCGCGGGAAGATAGCCAGAATAAGCACTTTGGTGTCCGGCAGCTTCATCCGCAACTTGGTTACGATGGCCTTGATGCCATCGCCAATCTCCTCGGCAGTGTGGTCCTTGCCGTTGGAGTTGTTGGTGCCGATCATCAGCACGGCCAGTTTGGGCTTGATGCCCTCCACGTTGCCATTGTCCAACCGCCACAGCACGTGCTGCGTGCGATCTCCACCGATGCCCAGGTTGACGGCGTTGCGGCTGGCGAAATGTTTCTGCCACGCCTCCTTGCCCGCCCCCTCCCAGCCTTGCGTAATCGAGTCGCCGAGGAAGATCAGATCCGCATTGCCTTGCTTCACCCGCTCGTTGAAACTTTCGTGCCGCTTGATCCAGCCCCCTTCCTTCGGCGCCGGCGTCACCGCCGCGTGCTTGGCATCCTGAGCATTCACCTGCGTGAACGAAATCAAACACAAACCGACGATCATCGAAGCACGGCGAACAATCATGGGTGCTGCTCCAGAAGTTTAACTTTGTCAGGCATGCCGTCGTGAATCCACCGGCGTCGGAACGATTCTAATCCGCTCCCGACGCGGTTGGTACTCCCACGCAGAAGCGATTCCGGCGGTCAGCGCCCGTTGGCGTCGCGCAGCAGTTGCTCGGTCCAAACAGCATCGTCGCCGGTGAGCGGGGGGTCGAGGGGGCGCCCGTAATCCAGGTTCCGGTAGCGGCCATTTTCGTAACATTGCTCGATCAACGGCTGCAAGTGCAACAGCACGTCGTTGTCCTGTTTCCGCAACGGAATGGGAATCGCCGGCAACGGCTTGTTCAGCGGGAACGTGTAGTGCTCCCAGGTAGACGGTTTACGAGCCCGCCAGATACAGGCCTGGTACAGAGTTCGGCGGTCGGGCGGAACTTCTTGGGGTGGGACCATAAAGACACGCTGGCCCGAGCGCAGCAAGTCGATCTCCACGAGGTTGACTTTGCCCAACCGCATCTCCTCCTGCTTCTGCCGGTATTTGTCTTGCCCTTCCCCGGGCTGCTTGTTGGCCTGACTGAGGAATTCGATGACCGTAATGACGCGCCCGCCCGAGTTGGCATCGATGATCTCGATGAATGTCTCCGTAAAGGAGTCCGAAGGTCGTGTGTGGATGAGCCAAGGCTCGGCGATCTCGACGCCGGGCTCTGCCACGGCCGTGCCCGCCGAGGGCCGCCCATGTTCGACGACCCGCAAGTCGGGATAGATGCTGCGGGGTCGTTCTTCGTCGTCCGATTCCACAAACACGCGCTCTTCGACCCGAGCCAGCAACTGGCCGGGCAGGCGCCGCTGCATCTGATCGCATGCGTAGATAATCAGGCGTGCATGGACGTCACGCCAGTGCCTCTCCAAGTAAGGATCCATTCCGGGAAACGGGCTTTTCATCGGTCGGGTCTCACGGTGGGCCATTGATACGCACTCTCTGAATTGTACCAGCCCCCGTCGTGCGATCCCAATGCATGTCGCTTGCGGAAGTGCAGGCGCCATCGGACAATGGCCCTGCCGATCCTGCAAGCATTTGAGCCGTTCGCGTTGCCGCAATTCCGTCTATGCCACCGAGCCAACCGCTTCCCGATCCCGCTTTGATGGAGCGTTTGCGGGCCGACGTGGCGAGCATGGCCATCGCCACGCAATGGCTGTGGCAAGCTCCTGCCCATGACGCGGAGGCCGGCTTCCTGAAGGAGGCACTCAGTTCCTTAGTCTCCTTGGCGAAAGCAGAGCATGCCAGCGTGGCCGCCGCCGATGCCGGTCGCTGGAGCGTACTCGCGGAGGCGGGCAACAAGCAAGCGCTGCCCGTGGAAATCGCCGCCGAGGTCTTGGACCGGGAAGAGCCGGTCGTGCGGGGAGGATGGTGCGCCGCGCCTCTCTCGGGCGGAGATCGGCGCGATCAGGTGCTGCTCGTCCGCAGCGCGACCATCGGCCAAGGCGGGTGGCACAAGAACCTCGCGGTGCTGGCAGATGTTCTCGGTCATGCGTTGGCGCAGGTTCGGCGGCGGCAGCGCGAAGTGCG
>JBGTDH010000198.1:0-3010 GCA_041748435.1 Pirellulales bacterium | reverse complement strand
GGCGGCCGTGCAGGCGCAAGAGCGTGAAGCGGAGCAACGGCGCGAGGCGCAGCAAACGCAGCAGAACGCGGTGGCCGCGACGGAGTTTCTCGTCGATGTGTTTGAGTCCAACGATCCATTGGGCCTGAAGAGTCTGGGATTTCGGCGACCGCAGGAAGACAGTCGACCGCTGACTGCGCGGGAGATACTGGATCGTGGTCGGGAGCGCGTGGAAACAGAGTTGGCCACGCAGGAGCTGGTGCAGGCCAGCTTGTTCGATGCACTCGGTACGGCGTACCTGGGTCAAGGAGACCTCGAGCTTGCCGCCACGCTGATGGATCGGGCCTGGGAGATTCGCCAGGCGGAATTGCCGGCAGATCACATTGATTTGCTGGCGAGCCTGCACAACCGCGCTTTTCTCAAGATTATTCGCAGTGAGATGCCGGAGGCCGAGGTGCTGTTGAACCGGGTGCTTGCCGCGCAGCAGAAGATGCCCGATTGTCCCCCATTGACGCTGGCCCGCACGCAGTTCCATCTGGGTTTCGTGATGAACGAGACCTATCGGGCCAAAGAAGCGGAACAGTTGTTCCGCCAAGCCCTTACGATCCGGGAGATACACTTGGGGCCGGAGCATCAAGACACGCTGATCACGCGGCTGCTGCTGGTGGCCACGCTGCTGGGCCAGAACCGGGAGAGCGAGGTGGGCGTCGCGGAAGCGCTGAAACTTGCGCAAGGAATGTCGCCGCAGCATGGGGTCACATTTGCCACGTGGCTATTCAAGTACTACAAGCTGAACAACCTTCGCAACCAGGGCGACTTCGAAGGCGCCGCCGGCGCCAATCGTCCCCTGCGAGCAGAAGCCGTGGCGTTGCTGGGCGAGGGCCATCCCATTGTCGTCGCGCTCGATTTCGATTACGCCGGATTGCGGCATCGGCAAGGCAACTATCTGGAGGCTCAAGCGGTCGGCCAACAAGCGTTGGCCAACTTGCCGCGCGTGCTGGCCAACAATCCGCGCGTGGCGGAGCCGCATTACAAGCTGGGACAATGGCTGGCGCTGTTGGGGGAGCATGACGCCGCCGAGGAGCATTTGCGAGCCGCCATGCGCGTGGCCGGCTTGGTGCAAGTGAAGGAGCACCTGTGGGGCCTGGATGCGGCGTTGGAGTTGGGTCGCCTCCATCAGCGGCAGGGAAAACTGGCTGCGGCCGAGGAGACCTTCCGCAAGGTGCTGGCGCAAACAACGCCCCCGGCGTCCGACGTTCAGGTGCAACGGGATACGCCGCGGGCTATGCGCGAGGCCGCGCACCTCAGCTTAATCTCCGTACTTCTGGAGCTCAACCGCGCCGCCGAGGCCGCGAAGTTATCGCAGCCCATTCACGATCGTCACTGGGCTCAGCGGAATGAAAACGCGATGTCCGCCTTGGGGATCGCGCACATGATGGCCACCTGCCGCAGGGAACAAGGAGACTACTTTGCGGCGCGGGAATTGGACGCGCAGCGCGAGGCATTGGTGCGGGAGCTGCTGACGAAGATCGATTCTGGCTTCAGCCCGCCGAACGCGATGTTTCTGGCCTCTTTGCTGCAAGAGCAAGGCGATCTGAAATCGGCCGAACGTTTGATGCGCATGGGGCTGGACTCGGCCCGCAACACCTACCTCCCCCAGCATCCGGAGTTGGCCGGGTATCTGTTCAGCGCGGGCGTACTATTCCGCGATACCGGATCGACCGAGGAGGGGCGTCAATTGCTCGAAGAGTCGCTGTTGATTCGCCGCGAGAAGCTCAGCACGCGGCATCGCGATACGATCAACACACAGATGGCCTTGGCCATAGCCGAGCAACAATTGAAGCACTCGGATGTGGCGATCGGACGTGCCCGCATCGCGCTGCGCGATATGGAAGCGGCCTTCGGTGAGGGGAGCCTGGAGACAAGTCCAACGATCGAAGGATTGGTTACAAGGCTCGCTGCGGCCGGTCAGAGTGGAGAAGCGGAGACGCTAAGCCGCAAGCGAATCGAGATCTGCAGGGAGCATCTTCCGGCTGGCCACGTCCAGATTGCCCAAGCCAGACTGCAACTGGCGGATCTGGTGATGAGCAAAGACACCGCGGCCGCCGCCACGATTCTGACCGAGGCGCGCGAGCGGTTAGCGCCCGCGGTGCCCTCCAACTCCTGGCATCTGGCCGAGATCGACAGCCGGTTGGGCGCCTGTGCCAGTGCCATGGGAAGCGACGCATCGGAATCGCAACTGAAAGGCAGTCTCGCCATCCTGGAAGCGGCTTTCGGGAGCGGTCATTCCCGCGCGCGCCAAGCGAAAGAGCGCTTGGCCCGCCATCAGGAACGGGAATCCTTGGATTGAATTCGAATCCGATTCGATTCGATTTCTCGCGGATCAAAAACCGTGCTCGTGTCGCATTGGTTGCCACGTCATCGCTCAACGAGGAAGCGTCGCAGAAGCTGATTGGCTTTAACGCGAATCGTAAGGACCAAACACGCATTCACCGAGCTCGCCCGCAAATGCAACGAAGGGCTCACGGCGGCCGGCCGGGCCACGGTGGAAGCATGGGAAGGCGCTGCGGCTGGCGAGCGAGTCACTTCCACGCTGCGCTACATCAAGGAATACGCTATCGTGATCGCCGCTACCTGGTGCGATAATGAGCGTGCTTGGTGCCGTCGAGTTGAGCATGGCTGGAGTTGAGCACGCTGGAGTAGAGCAGGTTGGCGTCTTGCCAATGGAACTGGCACTTGGAGTGCGTGCCGGGATAGTCCTTGTCGCCCGTGAACAGGTAGTAGCCGTCGCGATACTCGTAGCGGCCGGACCAGTGAGCCTGTTGCTGACCGTTGCCGCCGCGCATCCACCATTGGCAGCGGCCATCCGCCAGGAACTCGTGCTCCAGGTGGTAGCTCTCTCCTTTGGCGAACCAGCGACCGGTGAGATCGAACGCCGGCTTGGCGTGGAGCTCTTTGAGCTTGGCCTCTTCCGCCGCGATGGCCCGCAGCTTTTCATCGGCCGCTGCGACATAAGCTTCTTTGAGATTTG
>JBGTDH010000197.1:0-2585 GCA_041748435.1 Pirellulales bacterium | reverse complement strand
GTGCTGGTCGAGCAGCGCTTTGGCCGCGGGCGGTCCGGGGCGCTGTTGATCGGCGATCTGTGGCGGTGGGGCCTCCAGCGTCCTGTCGATGCGGAGGCCGATTTCGAGAAAGCATGGCGGCAGATCATTCGCTGGCTGGTGGCCGACGTTCCGCAGCGCGTGGAGGCGGAGTTCCAGCGCCCCGACGATGCCGCCACCGGGCCGCTGAAGCTCGCCGTGCAGGTGCGGGATGAAGCCTATTCACCGCTGGAGAACGCGGCCGTGACCATTCGCGTGATCGGCCCAGACAAACAGCCGTTGGAACTGCCGGCCGAGGCCAGCGATCGCCAAGCCGGGCTGTACGAGGCAACCTACGTTCCACGGCAGCCGGGCGCTTATCGAGCGGAAGCCACGGTCACTGCGCCGGATGGCTCGGCGGTGGGCCAGTCGCAAACCGGCTGGAGCAGCGATCCCGCGGCCGAAGAATTCCGCCAACTGCGGGCCAACCACGCCATGCTGGCTCGGCTAGCAGAACGCACTGGCGGCGAGACCGTCGCGGCCGCCGATCTCGAACAGTTCGTGGTTGAACTCCCCAACCGCCGCGCGGAGATCACGGAACCCTACGTCAACCCCCTCTGGCACCAGCCCTGGGTGTTCCTCTTGGCCATCGCCTGCCTCGTCGGCGAATGGGGCCTCCGCCGCTGGCGAGGCCTGCCGTGAGTGCGCTCGCCGGCGGTCATTCAGAGCCAACGTCACTCGAACCGACTATACTATCGTTATGAACGCCCTCTTGTCGCGGATCACCATCGACCCCTCGATCTGTCACGGGAAACCGTGCATTCGCGGCCTGCGATACCCCGTGGAGATGCTGTTGGAGTTGCTCAGTTCGGGCATGACTGCCGATGAGATTCTGGGCGATTACGAAGATCTCGAGCAGGATGACTTATTGGCCGCGATTGCCTTCGCCGCCCGCGTGACCAGGACGAGAAGCCTCTAGTCAATCGCTCCATGAAGTTTCTCGTCGATGCGCAGTTACCCCGGCGGATGTGCCGCTGGTTTGCCATCGCAGGCTGCGATGCGATCCACACGCTGCAATTGCCAACAGGGAATCGGACCACCGATGCTCAGTTGATCGATCTGGCAGATCGAGACCAGCGTGCAGTGATTACCAAGGATACCGATTTCGTCGACTCCCATGTGCTTCACATGCGGCCCACAAAACTGCGTTGGTTTCGACGGGCAATTTGGGGAATCGCGATTTCGAGGCATTCGTTGTTCCGCTGATTCCCGCCATCATCCAAGAGTTTCAGCAGCATTCCTTCCTTGAGCTTGGCCCAGCCGGAATCATTATCCGTGGTTAGTTTTCCAATTTGCCGAGGGATCATTGCGGGCGGACCGGTGGTTCGAAACTCGCTCCCTCGCAAGCCCGGGAAGAGATCTTCAATCCGTCTCAGCATTGATAACCGTGATCACGCCCCCAACGCAGCCAGGCTTGACCCATCTTCGCGATTCGCCCACGGTCGGCCGCCGGCACGGGATTCGTTCCGGTAATCTCCGGCAATGCCCATACCCAGAGGCGCGGACCAACGGCCAAATCCCGCAACATGAAGAGCACAACAGACTCTCCCATGTCAACGATCTCTCGGAACGCGGGATGCCCCACGATGGCCGAGTGAGCGGAAAGGTGCCCCACTTCATCCATCCATTTGCTCTCCAGGCGTCGAAACCGAGCCTCGACCTCATCGCTCGTCGACGCGGCACTTTCGGTCCTGTCCGTGATTGAGGCCATGCAGTTCTCCGCAAAAAATAGCCACTCTGATAGGAGCAGGCTGCTATTATACTCCGGATAGAGATCGTCCCAAAATGGAAGTGTTCTGCCATGTTTAGTCTACTCCTCGCTGTACTGCTCGTTGCCGCCGAGCCGGAGAAGCCGCAGGTGGTGCTGGTTGTGGGGGCGGAAGGAGCGGCGGAGTTTGGCACGCAGTTCAATGCGTGGGCCGGGCGCTGGCGGCAGGCGGCGGAAAAAGCCGGGGCGCGGCTGGTGCAGATCGGCGGCGATGAGAAAGACAAGGCTACCGAGGACGATCGTGATCGGCTGAAGAAGGTTTTGATCGACGAGGCTAAAGAGGACACGGCCCCCTTGTGGCTGGTGTTGATCGGCCATGGCACGTTCGACGGCCGTGAAGGAAAACTTAATCTGCGGGGGCCGGATGTCTCGGATCGCGAGCTGGCCGATTGGCTGAAACCCTTGGAGCGGCCGCTGGCCGTGATCAACTGCACGTCTTCCAGCGGGCCATTTCTCAAGCCCCTGGCCGCCCAAGGTCGCGTCGTGCTCACCGCCACGCGCAGCGGGCACGAACACAACTTTGCCCGCTTCGGAGATTATCTCTCCGCTGCAATCGCCGATGCCGCGGCCGATCTGGATAAGGACGGTCAGACTTCGCTGTTGGAGGCGTATCTCGCGGCCGTGCATCGGACTGAGGAGTTCTACAAACAAGAAGCTCGCCTGGCCACGGAGCACGCGCTGTTGGACGACAACGGAGACGGCCTGGGCACGCCGGCCGATTTCTTTCAGGGCGTGCGGGCCGTGCGCCGCGCCAAAGACG
>JBGTDH010000196.1:0-5816 GCA_041748435.1 Pirellulales bacterium | reverse complement strand
GCTGGCTTGGGCGGAGCGTAGTGCGGTTGGATCGCGCGCGCGGCGGCGATGTGCCGGCCCTGCATCTGGGCCCGCAAGAGTTGCCGCTGGCGCTGGTCAGCCAGGAACGGCCTGTGCCTTCGGTCGAATCGCTCGAGAATTTTCGCCTGCGCGCAGCAGGGGGCGCCTTGCCCACCGCGGCGCTCAACCAACTGGCAGCCTCGCCGCGTCCGGGGAATCCGCTGTTGGCGTTCGTCCAAAGGAGCACGCTCTCTGCCTATGCTTCCAGCCAGCAGGTGCAGGATGCGTTGAAGAGCGAACGCAGCGCGGCGACCTACCCCGGCTTTGGTCTGGCCCGCAAGCTGCAATCGATTGCCCACTTGATCGACGCCGGGCTAGCGACACGCATCTACTATGTCACGCTGGATGGCTTCGACACGCACGCCAATCAGGCGCAAGCCCATGCGGGTCTGTTGAATGAACTGAGCTCCTCTCTGGCGGCGTTCGTCGAAGACCTCTCCGGGCGCGGGCATTTGGATCGCGTGCTGGTGATGACCTTCTCCGAGTTCGGCCGCCGCGTGAAAGAGAATGCCAGCCAGGGAACCGATCACGGGGCCGCCGCCCCGGTGTTCGTGATGGGCACGGGCGTGAAGTCGGGAGTGCTGGGCCAACACCCCAGCCTGACTGATCTCGATGCGGAGGGCGATCTCAAGCATCACACCGATTTCCGCCGCGTTTATGCCACGCTGCTCGATAAGTGGCTGGGGTGCCCGAGCCGCGGAGTGCTCGGACGCGAGTTTGATCCGCTGCCGATCGTTTGACTTTGGAGTGCGGCGACTTGTCGCCGCTTTTGGAGTCTTGGAGGCTGCACATCCAAGAATCCTAAAGCGGGGACAAGTCCCCGCAGTCCAAAATGAACCAGAAATCCGGGGTGGCGAAGTGATTCACAGCGGCGTACAGCGCCCGGCCTCGAATTCGGCTTCGGCCTTGCGGCCCGCGCCATCCAGCCGTCCCGCTCGGACATCCTCCTCGATGCGGCGGTCCCATTCGTCTGCCACATACTCCTCGAACCAGCGCTTGAATGCGGCCAGGTCGGGACTCGGCAGACTTGCCACGGCGGCTTGCAGTTCTTGCAAGCTCATGGTATTCCTCAAGCGGCTGGTAAGACCAAGTATGGCACGCCCTGACATAGCCGGCAACGGGGGAGTAAGGGGAGAAATCTCGATGTTACGCCGTGTCCTCGGCGTACAACGTATCGAGGTGCCAGGCTCACGGCAGCCGGTATGCGACACGCGCCGTACTGGGAAGAAAGCCCGGTCACAAAGATCGTTCGCTGCCAGCGTTGACCGAGGCAACAGGCTCTCGAAACATTTGTATACTATGATGCGGTTGCTGTGTCTGTCTTGCCTAGACACTCACTGCGTATCGATGCAGCCCCGCGCCGTCATTAGAGAAAATACTGACGTCTCCATCCTGAGAGACAACAAAAGCGAGAGCATCCTTCTCCTCCAGGCAAACACCAGCAGCAGACCGATGACGCATTCCAAACTTGTCCAGCTTTGCCACCCGAGTATCGGACGGATGATACGGATCATGACCATGCTCAAGTACGTCTACTCCCCTTGTTCGCTCCGGAGAGACTCTGAGTTCTGTTCCAAATCCGACGAAGAATACGGGTCCAAAAGTATCTTACGAGCCTGACTCGAAACGTTGGATACTCAAAGTCGATCGTTTCGCCCGCCGCCTCGTAGAAGGCCTTGACAGGCTCAACGTGGGACATCAGCTGAAGGATCTTGATGCGTCCCTCGCGAAGTTGGACTCCCGCCGGAAAGCCGGCCACAAACACGCTCAGACATCCAGGGCCCGTAACCTCGATCATCAGCGACCAGTTCAATTGGCCATGAGCCCAGTCGATCGAATTCCGCCGAGTTCCGAGGTCTGGATCGTCATAGCCAATAATCCTCAGCGCGTCACCTTGCTTCGCAACAGCAATCGCCCGGTAGCTGCTGGCTGAACATGTCATGGCAAGCTTTCGCAAAGCCGACGACGACACATCGAGCGGAGGATTAAGTCCTAGGAGCGCCACTCGATCGGTAACAGACAGTCTGAACCTAGCGGGTCTGCCTTCATCTACGGTCAAGCTTGCATAGAAGGCAGAAAATGCGAGTGATTCAAGGTCGCTCGACGAGAGGCGACTATCCGTTTCCGATAAGGCTGGCGTTGTTTCCTGTAAGGTCCAGACAACCTGTGCAAGATCTTTGGGAGTCGCATTTGCGTCCACCATGGGAAGACGCCCTCTTAACCTTCCGAGCACTTTAAGATCCAGGCCCGCGAACTCGATGGAGTTATTGTCAGTCATGTCTTAAATCGATGGGAGGTCGGGACTTGGCAGACTCGCCATGGCGGCTTCCAGTTCTTGCAAGCTCATGATATTCCTCCGACGGCTGGAACACCCCAGTATCCCGCGCCCTGGCATAGCCGACAACGGGTGTTTGCGACCGTCTGTGCGACCGCCGATGTTCTTGGCATGCACATCGAACTGCAATAGAATATGTGCCCTGGGCCGACAAATGGATAGCTCATGCCGACCGTCCTGCGAAGCGGCCCCTACCGCTTCTACTTCTACAGCCATGAACCCAATGAGCCGCCGCACGTCCATGTTGATGGGGACGACTTGTCGGCCAAGTTCTGGTTGCGGCCGGTTGGCCTCGCTCGGAACCTCGGCTTTCCGCCCAAAGAGCTACGACGGGTTGTGAATCTGGTGACTCAACATCAAGCGGAATTCTTGGAGGCTTGGCATGGGCATCTTGGCGCTGACGGCTGATGAGCGGGTCACGGAGGTGAAATGCACCAAAGACACCTTGATTGTCGGCCTGCGCGACGGACGGACCATTACTGTCCCGCTCGCCTGGTATCCTCGCTTGTTCCATGCCACGGCAGCCCAGCGAAGAAATTGGCGCGTCGCGGGCGGCGGCTACGGCATCCATTGGCCAGACATTGATGAAGACTTGAGTACGGAAGGACTGCTTCGCGGCGCCCCGGCCCCGCGCCCTCTCCAGGCCGAGGATGCTGACAACAGCACGAGCCGCCGATCGGAACGCTAAAGCGCGGGCGGGCGGCGGATCGATTTCCCGCGCCCCGGAATTCGATTGACTCTAGATCGATCCACACGCCACACTTGGGCAAGTCAGCGTCTGGTCGCAACACGCTTTGCCTGAAATCAGGAGATGTCACATGATTCGTGCAGCTTTTGCCGTTGTATCTCTGCTCACGGCGACGATTCTGTCCGCTGCGGAGCCGCCGCAGGGGTTTACTTCGTTGTTCAATGGCAAAGACCTCACGGGCTGGAAAGTGCCCGAGGGAGATAACGGCCACTGGCGCGTGGTGGACGCCGTGATGGATTACGATGCGCAAAGCGAGTCTTCCGAGAAAGACAAGAGCCTGTGGTCGCAGAAGGAGTACAAAGACTTCACGCTGCTGATGGATTGGCGAATTAAGGACACGCCGTACCTGAACGCGCGCGTGCCGATCGTGCTGCCCGATGGCTCCCATAAACTGGGACCGGATGGCAAAGAGATCACTATTGCCGTGCCCGACTCCGATTCCGGCGTGTACCTCCGCGGCACGCCCAAGAGCCAGGTGAATATCTGGTGCTGGCCCATCGGCTCCGGCGAGGTCTACGGCTATCGCATGGATAAGAGCCTCTCACCGGCCGTGCGGGCAGGCGTTACGCCCAAGCTGTTGGCCGACAAGCACGTGGGCGAGTGGAACGCCTTCGAGATCACGGTGCGCGGCAACCGGCTCAGCGTGAAGCTTAACGGCAAGCAAGTGCTGGAGAACGCCGAGCTGCCCGGCCTGCCCGAGAAGGGTCCGCTGGCCCTGCAGCATCACGGCAGCAAGCGCGACGGCGTCTGGACCAGTCCGCCCAGCCTGGTGCAGTTCCGCAACGTGTACATCAAAGAACTGTAACGGTGGAGCGGCGATGCTCGGACGTATTCTGATTGCGACAGGGTTGTTGCTCGCCTGCCAGCCGGCATGGACTGCTGAGTGGAAGCCGGTGGCCGTCGTTTCGTTCACCGGCTGGGAAGAGCTTGTCTCCGATATTGAGTTCCTAGGTCTTTTGACGCAGAACGGCGAGCTGGCGGCGACGCTGGGCAAAGCGCTGGCGTCCCGTACCGGCGTGCAAAGCCTCGAAGGGTTAGACCCCCGACGGCCCTGCGGGGCGCTGGTCGAGACGGACGGTTTACGCGTCCACCCCATTGCGTTCTTCCCCGTGACAAGCCTGCCGCGGCTGCTGGCCTCGCTGGCCCCGCTGATGGGCGAGCCGCAAGTCGCGTCCCCCGGGGTCTGGAAGATCGGCCAGCGCACGCTCACCGGTTACGTCCGTGAGAAAGACGGCTGGGCGTATGTGGCGCAATCGGCCGACCTACTCGAGCGGCTTCCCGATCCTCCTACGGCACTGGGCGACCTGCCGCAGAAGTACGATCTGGCGTTCTCGTTCTACCCGGCAAATCTGCCGGAAGCGCTGCGCACATTGGCCATCGACGAGGTGCGCAACGATCGCCGCTTGCGCTTGGCGGGACCGCCAGCCGATTCCAAAGATGCGCCGGGATTGCCGTTGCCGCTGGCGGGCCTTTCCTACGCCTCGGCAGAAGAGATGTTCACCGATGTCCAGCGGCTCACCCTGGGCTGGCGGCTCGATCAAACGCAGAAGGCCGCCGCGCTGGACCTGACAATTGTCCCGCTGCTCGGCAGCGATGTGGCGCGACGGTGGAACAACACGCGCTCGCCGGTCTCTGCATTTGCCGGCGGCGCTGCCGAAAACGTGGCGGCCGAGTTCTCGCTCACTGCGTTGCCGCGCGCCCGCTATCAAGAGCTAAGCATGCGGTATGCGCAAGATCTGCTTGAGGAGTGCGCGTGCTCCCGCGCGCAGCAGCGACTGGCATTGATTTGCGCCGCCGCGCTGGGCGACGTGCTGGACGACGCCCAGCAGGCGACCGAGAAAGAAGCTGCCATTCGCATCTATGGGACGATACCGCACTATACAATCGTCGCGGCGCTGCGGCTGCGCGATGCCGGACTCGTCGAACGGCGCATCCAGCAAATGGCGGCTGCCGCGCAAGGCGAAGACACGTTTCTACGCATTAAGCCGGACATGGCGAAGCTTGAGACGCTACGCGTCCACGCGCTGGAGATCGTCGGCGCCGAAGAGAACGATCTGTTCACCACGCTGCTCGGCCAGGATCGAACCGTGTACGTCGCCACGCGCGGTCCGCACTTGTTTCTGGCGTGTGGCCATCGGGCGTTAGCAGCAATCGAGAAATCGCTCCCTGGGGACACTCCGCGCGCGGCGGAAGCGGTGACCATGCAGTTACGACTGGGGGCGGCGCTCACGGCCGTCGCTCGCACGACGCAGGAGCAAGGCCTTGTGCCGATTCTCACTCTGGCCGCGTTAAGTCTGCAGGCCGGCGACGATCGGCTGATCTTCACCGCGAACACCAATAGCCAGGGCCTGCGTGCCCGGCTGGAATGTCGTGAAGCGGTGCTCCGCGCAGCCGCGTTGACTTTGAATCTGTTCGCGGCACAATCGAAGCCGGCTACTCGCCCAGGGCGAAGTCCTTGAGCGCGTCGAGCTTCTGCGTACGCCGCGCGGCGGGGCCGGCGATCGATTGCGGCAGCTCATCCACGCGCAAGCCCGCGCGGGCCAGTGCAGTCGGCCGAGCCGCTCGCACTTCCACCACCTGCCAACGGAAGTTCTGACGCGTCAGCTCGGCCAGCAGCTCGTAGCGATCGCGGGCCACCCAGCGCAGCCGCTCCAGCACGCGGCGATGAAAAAG
>JBGTDH010000195.1:0-1984 GCA_041748435.1 Pirellulales bacterium | reverse complement strand
CGACCACGGGTCGCGGCTTTGTGCGTGTCGTCTTGACACCATCGCCGTGAAACAACTATTCCTAACGGCTGCATCGTTTAGGGATTGATGAGCAAGGAAGAGGCCGCGACATGCCGCAAATGCCAGGCTCGGCTGCGGGGTTCGATTTAACGGCGCATCTGCGGCTGGTCTGCGTTAATCTGGTGGCTCGCTTGCCGGAGTTGGCGCACATCGATTTGTCGCGCGTGGCGTTCTCTTTCCGCCAGACACGCACGTCCAGCCGCTGGGGCGTGCAGGCCACGCTCACGCCGTTGCGGTTTGAAGGGGGTAGCCCGCACACACTGCGTCGCGGCCGCCGCTTCGGCGTGCAACGTGTCGTCGATCCGCACGGCAGGGAGATGCTGTACGTGCTGTGCGTGTACCTCCCCCGTTTTATGGACCACACGCTGCGGGAAAAGCTCATCACGCTGGTTCACGAGTTGTGGCACATCAGCCCCGAGTTCAACGGCGATCTGCGGCGGCATCCGGGACGCTGCTATGCCCATAGCTCCTCGCAAAGGGAATACGATGCTTCGATGGGCGTGCTGATCGACCGTTGGCTCGGCACGCACCCCGATCCGCTGTTGTACGACTTCCTGCGTTACGACTTCCGCGAGCTGCGCCAGCGGCATGGCGAGATCTACGGCGTGCGGCTGCCTCAACCCAAGTTGATCCCGTTGGCCGAAGCCGGCTAAATCGCATTTTCGTTCGTAGTCTCAGGCGGAAATTCGTTCGCCCAACCGCCAAGACCCGGCGACGGTATGGGATTTGCCACCTAAAGGAGGGACCGGGTAGAAGGCGAGGCTTCACCTCGCCGCCTCGCAAGAAAGCAAAGCCATGAA
Organism: Pirellulales bacterium; assembly: GCA_041748435.1. Lineage (GTDB taxonomy): Bacteria > Planctomycetota > Planctomycetia > Pirellulales > JBGTDH01 > JBGTDH01. Next base: position 1,124 of record JBGTDH010000195.1, on the reverse strand, counting down.
AAATTTTCGCGTCTGGACACGATCCTTGGGCAACTCTTCCCGAGTGCGCGTGGAAGGAAGCGATAACACCCAGTGGTTGATCTCGCGACTGAGCCAATCGTTCATCTTTAAGAGCAGCGAGCCTGTCTGGGAAGACACAACCAATGCCTGCTGCACATTCCAAGTGCCCTACAACTCGCTCATCTCACGCTCCGGCCTGGAGCGACTACTCGGCGGCATTCCGGAAGTGAACATGATGGCCGAACCGGCGTAGTGGTTTTAATTGGAGGGCAGCAACAAATGCCAGATTGCGTTGCAGCGCTCCTGCTTTCCAATCTGGAGAACTCTTGAATGCCTGCCTTGGCTCTAGATTTGCTGCATTGGCGAAATCAGCCCAATGTTGTTGAGCAACCTTGTTGGGATGTATCGCTGGCAGCCTCGTTGGTTGCGAGGAACCCGCACTGGATCGGCGCGTGATGCGCATGCCGGCTTTTGAAAGATGATCTTGTCCGGCTCAGTGCGTCTCGTTCCGCCTCTGGTATCTCGTCAAGCGGATAGCATCTCGTGAATTCAGCGCGGGCAGCAGTGGCAACAAGGGCGGAATCGCCCAAGAGTAAGCGAAGCATGTTGCTTTCGCCGCGGGTCGGAGAGTTCTCTCAAGAAAAGGATGATACAATGACTAGGAAGTACCGCATGCACTGGGCGGCAACGATGTTGGCAATCGCTGGCATTTTGACCGCCGCTCCGGTCTTGGCCCAGGCCCCGGCAGCCAAGCAACTTGGACCGCGGCCCGCAACTGCCGCACAAGTGGCGCTGCCGGCCTGTCTGGAAAAGCTCACGCTGACGCCGTCGCAACAGACGCAGATCAAGGAGATTGTCAGCGAATACGATGCGGACCTGGCATCCGTTTGGACGCAATTCGGCGATCGCTATCTGGAGACCATCCGGACGGAAGCCTCGCTGCTCGCGGCCATCGAAGACAACCTGACCGAGGCCCAGCGGAAGCAGGTTCGCGATCAGCGACGCAAGACGGCCCAGCATCAGAAGAAGCTGGCGGGCACGGACGACAAGTTGAACCAGGCAACCGCCAAGCCGGCCAGCGCGGTGGAGGAAGCTGCCATCGTGGGCGTTTCGCTCACGGCCGA
>JBGTDH010000194.1:0-2021 GCA_041748435.1 Pirellulales bacterium | reverse complement strand
GCGCCGTCGGGCTTTCGGCCAAGAGCATGGCGGAAATATTGTCGGGCCGCTCCCGCAGGCACGCAGACGTGGCGGAACCGCATCGAGGGCGCGCGGTCGCGTTGTTCGCGCGGCGCGCGGCAATCGGGGCGGCCATTGATCACACGGTCAACACGGCGTATGGCCTGACCGATTGCGAAGCACCCGATTCCGAGGAGGCTCTGTGCTCGATGTCTTGATCGTCGGCGGGGGCTCGATCGGCGAGCGGCACTTGCGATGCTTCGGACAACTGCCCGACTGCCGTGTCTCCTTGTGCGAAGTGCATGAAACGCGCCGGGCATCGCTTGTCGATCAGTATCGACCCCATGCGGCTTTTTCCAGGCTAGAGGATGCGGCCGCGCAACAGTGGCATGCGGCCATCGTTTGCACGCCTGCGCATCTGCATGTATCGCACACGTTGCAACTGGCGTGCTGCACTTCAGCGTTTCTAATCGAAAAGCCGTTGGCCACGAGCGTACAAGACGCGGCCAGACTTGAAGCGCTCGCGACGGAAAGACCCGTGGCGGTGGCCTATGTGTTGCGCGTGCATCCCGCCGTGGAGACCGTGCGGGCCGAGCTGGCTGCCGGCCGGATCGGCGATTTGCTGCAAGTGGCCGTGGTGTCGGGTCAGCACTTTCCCACGTATCGCCCGGCCTATCGCGAGATTTACTATCGGGACCGAGCCACCGGCGGCGGCGCGGTGCAAGACGCCGCCACGCACGTCTTCAATCTGGTGCAGCATCTGGCAGGCGACTTTACCTGGATCGCCTGCGATTGTGCCCATCAGGCGTTGGAAGGCGTGGAAGTGGAAGACACGGTTCACCTGCTGGGTCGGACGATGCAACGTGTGCTGGTGAGCGTGTCGCTCAATCAGTTTATGGCGCCCAACGAGTTAATCGTGTATCTGAATGGCTCGCGAGGCACCCTCCAGCTTCGGCTTCACGAGCAGCGCTGGGGAAGATTCTGTCACGACGACAGCGGCTGGCACTGGAGCGAGCCGCTGGTCAGCGAGCGCGATGAGCTCTTTCGCCGCCAGGCAGCGCAGTTTCTCGCGGTGTGCCGGGGGCAGGCCTTTCCGATGTGCGATCTGGCCGCGGCGCGCCATACGCTGGATGTCAATCTGGCCGCGCTGGCCTCCGGCGGCAATCGTGTGGAGTTGCCGTCCCGCTGATTAACGCGTGGCTCGCTGCGCCTGCACTCGCACGCGGGAATCGGAGTCGGCCTGGGCCATTTCTTTCACGCGACGCTGCATCTGGCTTTCACTGCTCGTGGCCATCAAGCTCAACGCCACCAGTCGCACCTCGGCGTTCGAGTCGCGGCTTAGGTGCAATAGCCAGGGCCGTGCATCCATCTGGGGCATGGCGGGGAGCGAGGCGGCCGCGCGGCTGCGCTCGGAAGCATCGGAGTGCGTGAGCCGCTCGATCAGATTAATCTCGACGGGCGGATGCCCGCGTCGCGCCAGTTCGGACCGCGCCGAATCGGAGACCGTCTGGTCGGTGGAGTGCAGCAACTCCGCTAACGGAATCGTATTCAGCTCATCGAGCGGAGCGCTCGGCGCCCGGATGCGAATCGCCACGTTGGGCATGCTGATCGTGGCCGAGGAAGGAGTCTGCTCCTGGATCTCCACAGCGTTGGCCGCCGGGATTGGTTTGGCTGCTGGCACATCGGTTGGCAACAAGTCGGGAGGTGGAAGCTCAAGGGGCCGCCGGTCGGAAGTCTCGGGCACGGGTTGATGAAACAGTGCGGCATGGGTCGAAAGTCCGGTCGGATCGGTCGCGGCAGTAGCGATCGCCTCGATAGGAATTCTGCGTAGTGGCTTCGCTTCGACCGTGGCCAACAGCCGCGGTTGCGGTGGCTCCGCCGCTGCCGCGTCCAACACGCATTGACAATGCAATGCAATTTGCGGCATGTCCGGCAGACCCACCGCCGGCCAGGCCAGCAGACGCTCCGCCAGATCGGCCAGCCGCCAACGGGCCGGATGCCGGGAATCCGCGGCCTGCCGC
>JBGTDH010000193.1:0-2985 GCA_041748435.1 Pirellulales bacterium | reverse complement strand
GCAGATCGTCCGGCCAGCCGAGAATTGCGCCCCCTTCCGGCGCCCGCTCGAAAGTGAGGTGCAGCGGCTGCACCGAGGTGCCGGGCAGGCACGCCAGCCAGAGGGAGATTGCCGGACCTTCTTCGATCTCGCGATCGCCCGCCACGATCGATTCGCCCGTGCAGCCCAACAGCGTGGGCTGGCCCAGCCGTTCATGGAGCATTGCGGCGGCCTTTTGCAACTGCGGTCCATGATGCGGCGAGAGAAACACCAGCGCCAGCGTTGGTTTTGCGCTCAACTGCGCGAGAGCCAGATCGCAGACTTCCTGTACGGCGGCCGATGTTTCCGCCCGCGTAGAGAGGGCGGCGGCGAAGCAAGGCAGGACGGCGTGACCGGCTTCGGTGCTTGCCATGACGCTTAAGTTCAGGCCGTGGCTTCCGCTTGGAACATGGCGACGGCCGCCGCCCGATCCGGGGCCAGGTCCCAAATGCGGTCCAAGTGTGTGATCTGCAAAACCTCTTTGCAGAACGGCTGCATGCTGCACAGAATCATGCGGCCTTTGCGCTCCTTCAGACGCTTCCACGTGCGAAACAGCGTCTCCAGCACCCGCGAGCTGATATAGACCGTGTTGGAAAAGTCCAACACCAGCAGCGGGCGACCTTCGCACTTGTCCACTTCCGCCAGCAGCAGAGCCGACAACGCCTCAATGGGTTGCTCATCGAGCGCGTTGTACGTCTCATCCATCTGGATGAAAGTGATTCCGTCTTGACGGGAACTCTGAGCCATAAGCCTGTTTGAATGATCTGCCAGTGGTCCGCTGGCCGTCTCGTCCAGCAGTGGGGTGCATCCCCGGCTAGTCTAAAGCCCGCCACGCCCGTTGGCAAGCAGTAACCTCGCGAATCGCGAATCGAGAATCAGAATTGCACCCGGCTCAGGCCGAGGCGCCGAGTTGATACTTGCGCACTTTGGCCAGATCAACTTCCACCCCCAATCCCGGCGACGCGGGCACGCTCAGCCGGCCACGCTCAATCCGAAAGGGCTGCATCAGAATATCGTCGACCAGGCCATAGTAGGTCGTGTCGTTGGCCAGGGGGAAGTTAGGCGTGGAAGCCGCCAAGTGCAGCATGGCCGCGGTCTTCAGTCCCAGATCGTGCGCACAATGCACCACACAAGGAACATTGGCGCTCGCGGCCAGATCTGCGATCAGCTTGCAGGCCCAGATGCCGCCGCATTGATACGTGTCCGGCAAGATCACGGCGGCCGCATCCAACTCCAAGATGCGCCGCACGACGGCCACCGTGGTGATCGATTCATTCAAGGCCAGCGGTGTGCGCGTGAGCTTACGGATGCGCGCCGAATCTTCCAGCAAATCGGCCGGCATGGGCTGCTCGAAATACTCCAGATTGTACGGCTCCAGATCGCGGGCCAGTTGCTCGCAAACTTGTGGTGAGTAGCCCGTGTTGGGATCGATCCGCAGCCGCAGCTTGTCTCCCACGGCATCGCGAATCGCGCGGACCATCGCCAGATCTTCCTCTGGATCGCGTCCGGCCTTCGTCTTGAGCGTGCTGAAGCCCATCTCCACGTACAGCCGCGCAATCTCCTTCGCTTCTTGCGGAGGCCGGATGCCCATGCAGGCGGCCAGCTCGATCTCTTTCCGATAAAGACCGCCCAGCAACTGGTACAGCGGCTGGCCGCAGTGTTTCCCCAGCACGTCCCAGGCCGCCATTTCGACGGCGCTTTGCAGATGCTCGCCATCGAGCTGCCAATCGCCGTGATAAATCGCCGCCAGCGCCGTAGGATCTCGTCCCGCAAGCTGCGCGTTAAGGGCCACGCCTTCCTGCCCGGTGAACTGCTCGCCCAGATAGCGCTGCGGCGTCTCTCCCCAGCCCACGAGGCCGGCATCGGTCTCCATTCGGAGCAGCACCGACTTCTTGGAAGACTGCGGCCGATAACGAGACTGATACGGCGCGATCGGGTACTTCTGCGGGACTTCCACCAGAAACGTATCGACGCGCGTAATCTTCATCGCTGCCGGACCGCTTTCTCTACGGGGCGTGCTTCACACAATCTACAAACGCCTCTTCCATCACAAAGTAGCCGGCGTCTTCCATTCCGGCCTGCCGGTACACGGCCTGGGCCGCGTGGTTCTCCCGTTCGACATACAGCCGCAGCGCGACCGCCTCCGCCTGATCTTTGGCCAGTCCCCGCACGTGTTCATGCAAGCATCGGAATACGCCCTGCCGCCGGAACTGGGCAATCACATATACGCTTTGCAGCCACCAGATGGGGCCGTTGCGCCAATCGCTCCACTCGTAGGTAATCATCAGTTGCCCCACGATCTGCCCACCGCTAGTAGCCAGGAAGTAGCGTCCCAGCGAGGCATCTGCCAGCAACCGGCCTACGCCTTGGGTGAGTGTAGCGGGGTCCAAATGCTTCTGCTCGGTCTCCCAAGCTAGCCGCTGGTTGAAATCGACGATCGTGGCCGTGTCCGGCGGCGTGGCATCGCGTATTTCCAAAGGCATGAGCAAATCCTCACTGCGGCAATGTTGCGTGAGCTTACCGAGCGGCGAGTTGGCGGGCAATGTCGGCGAGCCAGGCATCCTCGGGGAGGCCATAGGGGCGGAACTTTTCCAGGCGGGCCTGATCTTCGCGATACAACAGCGCGCGATGCGGGCCGAGCTTGCTGGCGGCGGGAGTGTCGATGAGCTGGCTGGAATCGGCCGGGCTGATCTGGAACAGCACCAGCGTCTCGAACTCGCGCTGCGATTGTCGCTCCAGGGCGCGTTGCAGCGTGGTGAGCGCGTCGGCCCAAACGATCACGTGGACGCCCAGGGAAGAGCCTTCCCGCAAGATCGCGGCGAACTGTTTGGCCACGCTGGGTCGTTCCGCGGCATTCTTGGAGAAACCGAAGTCGTCGTCGTCCTTGCGCAGGTCACGAAAACGACGCAGATCGAAGAGAAACAGATAAATCGCGGGATCGTCCGGGCTGGAAGCTTGCTGCCGGCG
>JBGTDH010000192.1:0-2529 GCA_041748435.1 Pirellulales bacterium | reverse complement strand
TCGGCAGGCCGGCTTCGGCTTGCTTCAAAAACCCGATGATCTGTTCCTCGGTGTATCTGCTCTTCTTCATGTCCGCCATTCTCCCGAAAGACGGACTTCACAACCTTCACGTTGGTACGGCTGGCGGGGGGCAGGTCAGGGCGGCGGCCAACTACATGAGCCAACTTCGTGCTGTGTATCTCAGAGGACAATTTTCTGAGAGCCATCACCGACTCGTTCGAAACGATCGTCAAGCGGAGATTTACAACTTTCTCGCGAACCCGAACACCTATGAAGCTTTCGACCCCGTGTGTGCGTGGGCGGTTCATAACCCGACGCCGCCAACGAGTCGCTATGGGAGGTTGAAGGCGCGGAACTTCTCGCTACCTCTTTGCCCATCGTCGCTTCTGGTGCTCACTTGAGAATCGCCACGGCGGATGGGCCGCTTTGCGTTTCCGGGGACTGGCCATCCTGGAGAGTCTTCAGCCAATCGTCGAGCCAAGACTCACGATCGAGGCCCAGATACTTGCGCACCCGCGTCACCAGGACCTTGGCCCAAATTTCTCCGGCAGGAAAATCGTCCGCCTCGCCGCAGACGATCTGTCCCTCAATTTCACCGAGCTGTCGGTAGCTTTCGAACTGAGATTCTCCGAAAAACTGATCGCTGGTCGGTTCTTGCGGAAATGCCGCCTTTTGCGCGGCGTAGTTCAGTACGTCCTGCGACTCCTTGCCATAAAGGGCCGGCTTGAGCCATATCAGCACGCCGTCGGGTACACCGTCGCCATCGACGACGGAATAGCGAATCCGACCGAGTGCGCAGTAGCGCCCGCTTTCATCGACCTTCTCGCTTCGCTTGCGAATAGCAATTGAGGGGAATTCGATTGGAATTCCGAGGTCAATGCGGATTTTGCGCACCGCATTTCCGAGATCTTCGAATTGATAATCTGGATCAGCGCCGGCATCACTTACCACGATGAGGCGGCAGCGCCGTAAGACCACTTCGAAGAGTCCCAAGTTTTCAAAATGCCCGCCGTCCGATAGATAGATGTACGGACTTTGATCATCGGTCAGGCCAAGTGCCTCGGAGATTAATGGGCGAAGCGAGAATCGCGGTTCCGCGAGCGCATACGTGTCGTTGCCTGCAATCCCAGGATTCCCAAGCCACCAGCCGAGTCGAACATTGAACAGCGTCAGAAGCAGCGCCGTGACCGGCGATGAGGAGTAGCCCATGTTGGGACTCACCGCCGCTCCCGAGATCGCTGTTGCCGTTCCAACGGAAATGCCGTCCTTTCCGCCATATTCGCGGGACTCGCGATATCCCAGGTAATAGCTGCCCGAATGCATCGGCGTCACTGCGAAGGGCGCCGCCTTGCGTTCCTGCCAGGCAAGCTTCCGGCCACGAACCAAGTTCAGTGTCAGATTGAGTATGTGGATCAGCTTGTGCGGCGGCGGAGGCGGAAAATCGTACGGCTTGATATCTTTGGGAAACGCTTTCTCTAGCATCAAACGGTTGGCGAAGATGACGTTGTTGTGCTCGATGAACCGTTTCACTTTCTGCGCGCTGCTCTCATCCATCAGCTGAAACGGTTTCGCCTGATCGAGGCGGATTGTCTCCAGTACCCGGTTTAGGGACTCGAGGAGATCGCGCTGCACGACTTTGAGCACCGGCTTGTCGGGGTCCGATTGACGCAGCCGACTTTCCAGGACGCCCGCTGGGTCCTGCCGCGGGGTACACATTTGCTGCACCAGAAACTCAGCAGTGGGCAGATCTCCTTGGCGCAGCAGTTCCTGACGAAATTTCTGCACGAAACCCGACAGGTTAAGAACGTCGGCCTCGCGCAGCAAACCTGGCTGCAACTCGTGCATCTGCACGTTATCCAGCGGATCAAAGCCCGTGAATGCATTAGGCCGTCGGTCGCTGCGGCGGGAAGCGCCGAGAAATGTCCGAACGATACGGATTCGGTACGCTGCATGCAGGGAGAATTTATTTAGATTGATCAACCGGCTCGACACCACCAGAATGGCGATCAACCCTAGCGCTACCGCCACGATGAGCCCAAGCGGCGTCTGACACGTGATTTCGAGATGCAACTGTGGATCGCGAAACACATTGCTGCTCCACCACTCTGGCCATGGCTTGCCGAGCCCGCACGCGTGGGAAAAATCGTGCGGCGGGCGCACCAAATCAGCGAACGTACCAGTCGAAGCGTCGCCTGCAGGAAGCCACGCATGGAGCGACTTGAGGAGCGCCCCTAACGCCGCACTGGCCAGCAACGACAAGAAGGCCAGAAAGACGACAAAGAACACGATGGCCGCTGTGGCCATGGTGTTAAGGCCAACGCTTTTGAGGAAATTGCCTGCGCGCGAAGCTGTCGAGGCGCTCCGCTGCCCACTGGCAGAGGCAAGCGAGCTCTTCCCGAGCAACACGGCCATCAACCCGGAGACGCCGCCGACGCTGGCGACCAGCTTCGGGAACTCGAGCAATAACGGTGGACCCAATAGGGTGATGGCGACGAGTGCAGTCCAAGCAACTATCACAATTAGGATCCA
>JBGTDH010000191.1:0-4299 GCA_041748435.1 Pirellulales bacterium | reverse complement strand
GATCACGTCAAACGTCTGCGGCCGTTGCACCATGTACAGAGCCATGGCGTCGATGTACACCCGCTCGACTGCGACCTCGGGGAATTCGGCCGCAACGGAATCGAACACCTCGCGAAAGAATACCATCGAAGGCAAGACGTTGGCCTTATCGACCAGCGTCACGTGCCCGCGGCGCTGGCGAGCCAGGCGGAACGCCGCTCGAAACAGCCGCTCGGACCCGTGCCGGGTAATGCGCAACACATCCCGCGCTTGGGAGGCGCCCGCCTGGCGTGGCTCCAAGCGCGAAGAGAACAGACCTTCGGTGCTTTCGCGGACGATCAGCAGATCGATGCTGCCAGCAGCATGCCCTTTGAGCGGAGAATCGTCCGGGTGATAAAGACGGATGGGACGCAGGCCGCAATACAGATCGAGCTTCTCGCGCAGATCGATCTGCGGCGCCATCTCGCGTCCGTCCGGCCAACGCACGTTGGGCAGTCCCATCGCCCCCAGCAGAACGGCATCGGCCGAGCGGCACGCTGCCAGCGCCGTCTCAGGCAGCGGATCTCCCTGACGGAGGAACTCCGCCGCGCCCACGGAGTATTCTGTCAGGTTGAACCTTGCTTCGGAGCAATGCTCCGCCACAGCCCGCAGCACGGCCACGGCCGCGCTCGTGACCTCGGGCCCGATACCGTCCCCCGGCAACACGGCGATCTCGTAGATCCTAGCGCTCTTTGCCACGTACTCGATGCTCCAGGCGAGATTGCTTCCTTCACTCAACAGCGTCTCGATTGTAGTGCTGAACGTCGTGCTACTTCCAGGGGTTAGCCGCGACACGAAGTGGAGCGAGCGGGCGCGACGCCAAGCAATTGGCACGTCGAATGCGTTAATAGCGGCAGCCGCATGTGACCGCCATTTTGGCGGTCGGGCGCCGGAACGCCGGCGGCACCTTAACGGAACGAGGCACGAACATGAGTCAGACTTTGCCGATTCTTACGCTTCCCGCGCTCCCGCTCAAAAGCAGCGTCCTGTTTCCCCGGCTATTGATGCCGCTGGCCGTGGGCCGGCCGGCCTCGGTGGCGGCGGTCGAGGCGGCCCTGGCCAGCGAGGATAAGACGCTGGTGGTCTTCGCGCAGAAAGACCCGGCCGTGGAAGAGCCGACCGCCGACCAACTGCACCGCGTGGGAACACTCGCGGTGATCAAGAAGATGGAGCGGGCGGGCGAAATCGTGCAGGTGATCGTGCAAGGCGTGGAACGTGTGGAGCTGGTCGAGCTGCCGCAATCTTCGCCTTATTTGGCCGCGCAGATCCGCCGCATTCCCGAGCCGAACGATTTCGATACCGAGATGGAGGCTCTGCACCGCGAGATGCTCAAGCTGGCCGCGCAGGTGCATGCCCTTGTCGCGCCGGATGCCCAGGTGGGCATCACGCAGATCATCATGCAGGTGCAAGACCCGCTGCATCAGGCGTACCTGCTGGCCTCCATGCTCAACCTGGATATGCAGAAGGAGCAGGCTCTGCTGGAGGCGCCCACGCGTGTGGCCGTGCTGCGGCTGATGCACACGTATCTCAGTTACGAGGTGCAGGTGCTGGAGTTGCGCAACAAAATTGCCAGCGAGGCCCAGAGCGAAATGTCCCGCGAACAGCGCGATTACGTGCTGCGGCAGCAGAAGCGGGCCATTGAGGAGGAGCTCGGCGAGGACGATCCGGAAGAGGCAGAGACGGCCGAGCTGCGTCGCCGACTGGACGAGGCGCAACTACCCGAAGATGTGCTCAAAGAGGCGATGCGAGAGCTCAATCGCTTGGAGCGACTACCGCAGGCCGCCCCCGATTACCAACTGACGCGGGCCTATCTGGAGCTCATCACCGAGCTGCCCTGGAACGCGCTCTCCGACGATGCGCTGGACCTCCGCCGCGCCCGCGAAGTGCTGGACGAGGACCATTACGGACTCAAGGAAATCAAAGAGCGGATCGTGGAGCATCTGGCCGTGCTCAAGCTCAACCCCAAGGCCAAGGCGCCGATCTTGTGCTTCGTCGGCCCGCCGGGAGTGGGCAAGACCTCGTTGGGGCAATCAATTGCCCGTGCGCTGGGCCGCAAGTTCGAGCGGCTGAGCCTGGGGGGCATGCATGATGAATCGGAGCTGCGCGGCCATCGGCGAACGTACATCGGCGCCATGCCGGGCCGGATCATTCAGGCTGTGCGGAAGGCCGGTGTGCGCAACCCCCTGATCATGTTGGACGAAGTGGACAAGCTTGGTCGCGATTTTCGCGGCGATCCGGCCTCCGCCCTGTTGGAGATTCTGGACCCTGCTCAGAACTACGACTTCCACGATAACTACCTCGATCTGCCGTTCGATTTGTCACGAATCTTCTTTGTCACCACGGCCAATACGCTGGACACCATTCCGCAGCCGCTGCTGGACCGCATGGAGGTGATTCGCCTCTCGGGCTACAGCGATGAAGAGAAAGTGGAGATCGCGAAGCGGTATCTGTTCGAGCGGCAGCGCAGCGAAGCGGGCCTGACGGCGGAGCAGCTTAGCGTGCCGGATGAGACGATCGCCCGCATCATTCGCCGCTACACGCGCGAGGCGGGCGTGCGTCAACTGGAGCGGCAACTGGGGCGCATCGCCCGCAAGGTGGCCACGCGCTTCGCCGAAGGTACGACCGATGCGGTCCACGTGCGCTCGCCCGATCTGAAGGAGCTTCTCGGCTCGGAGCGGTTCTTCGAAGAGCAGGCCCGCCGCGAGATGGCCGCCGGCGTCACGGCCGGCTTGGCCTGGACGGAAGCGGGCGGCGATGTGCTGTATGTGGAAGCTGTGTTGCTGCCCGATGGCTCTGGCCTCACGCTCACGGGCCAACTGGGCGAGGTGATGCAGGAATCTGCCAAAGCGGCTAAGAGCTACCTCTGGTCGCAGGGGGCGCTGCTGGGCATCGATCGTGAGACGTTCAAGAACGGCGTGCATATTCACGTGCCGGCGGGAGCGATCCGCAAAGATGGCCCTTCGGCGGGCGTGACAATGGCCACGGCGCTGGCGTCCTTGTTGCTTAACAGTCCCGTGCGCAGCGACACCGCCATGACGGGCGAGATCACGCTCAGCGGCCTCGTGATGCCAGTGGGCGGAATCAAAGAGAAGGTGTTGGCCGCCCACCGAGCCGGCATCCGCCGCATCATCCTGCCCCTGGAAAACGAGAGGGATCTGGAGGAGCTGCCCGATCACGTTCGTGAGCAGATGGAGTTCGTGCTTGCTGCGAGGATCGAAGACGTACTGACCGCCGCCATCCCGGCCCTGGCCGAACGCCTGGAGCCGGTGGGGGTGTGATGCGGGGTTATCGCGGCGCTAGTTAACGCGGTGGGCTGCGATGAACTCTTCGTCGACGACCACGCCCAATCCAGTCCCTGCGGGCAAAGCTACCGTGCCATCCGCGGCCAGGCGCAAGGCCCCGCCGCAAACGCCGCGCGTGAGGGGACTTTGCGCGACGTTGAATTCCACGAACAACGGGCGATCGAGTGTGCCGATCAGATGCAAACTGTAGGCGGTGAGCAAATCGGTGAGCCAGGAGTGCGGCACCAGATCGAGGCCGGCGTTCTGTGCCATGCGGGCGACTTGCAGGCCCACGGTTAAGCCGCCGCAACGGGTGAGGTCCGGCTGCAACACATCAACGCAGCGCTCGTCGATCAGCCGCTGGAAATCCCAGGTGGTGGAGTACTGCTCTCCGGCGGCCAGCGGGACGGGGCTTTGCTGGCGCACGGCCGCGTATTCGCCGTAGTGCTCGGGGTGAATAAAGTCTTCGATCCAGCGGGGGCGATAAGGTGCGAGCCGCTGGCAGAGGGCCATGTTGTCCGCAAGCGTGCGCGGCCGCCAGGGTCCTTTCCAGCCGGCGCCATACCAGCCCGGATCGACCATCAACTCCCGCTCGGGACCCAGTGCTTCGCGGGCCGCGGCCACGAGTTCGACATCGCGACCGGGATCCTCGCCAAACACTCCCCAACCAAACTTCACGGCGCGAAAGCCTTGCTCGACATAACCGCGTGCTGCCACGCGCATGGCTTCGGGGGTCTCGCGGAACAGTGTCGACGCGTAGGCCGTCACGCGCTCGCAACGGCGTCCGCCCAGCAGCTCGCTCAGCGAGACGTCGGCCGCCTGCGCGCGGATCGACCACAGGCAATTGTCGATGGCCGAGATGCACTGCATCACCACGCCGCGCCGTCCGTAATACGCGCTGCCGACGTAGAGTTTGTCCCACAGCCGATCGGTGTCCAGCGGGTTCTCGCCCACCAGCAACTCGCCGAGTGTCTTGAAACCCAGAATGCCCATGCCCTGC
>JBGTDH010000190.1:0-3611 GCA_041748435.1 Pirellulales bacterium | reverse complement strand
TGCGACCGTAGCGATCGCCTCGGTGCTCGCGGGTCACACGGGCAGCGCTTCGAGCTGCCGCTGCTGCGGATTGAATATATCGGCCGCCAGCGAATCGGGCTTGCACCGGACTTGAATTCGGCCCGGCTCCCGCTGCACGAGCGCGATCAGGCTGACACCGGTGCGATAGCCCTGTTTCCGTTTGCCGCTGAGCTCGTCGAGCAGTGTGCTGCTCTCGCCCGCGAAGGTGCGCAGCAGAAAATCGTTGATCGGCGCGGCGGGCAATTGAAAGTCGGTTCCCTCGGCGCCGCTGGAGCGACGCAGCCAGCGGTTGATGGCCCGCACACTCCGCACGGCCGGGTAGAGCCGGGCGTTGTAGTAGGAGCAGAGCTTGACCGAAACAGGAAGACCTTTCCACACGGCCTCCAGCCGCGCACGATCGTACCGGCGATAGTGGCCGAACGCCTCGTCATGCGGGCTCCATAGCGCCACGTGTGCGGGAACCGTGATCAGAAACTGGCTGCCGGGACTGGCGGCCGCCAGCAGCGAAGAGAGCAATTCGAAGTCGTCGCTCACATGCTCCAGCACATCCATCAGCAGGAACACGCGCGCGGCCTCGACGATCTCGCCTAGATCATCCGGGGCCATGCCGCACAGGAACTGGATTTCGGGGAATCGGCGGGCCGCCAGCTCGATGGCCTCCGACGAAGTATCGATGCCCACGCAGCGATAGCCGTCGGCCAGGGCGGCCAGATTCGCGCCGGTGCCGCAGCCGACATCAACAATGGTCGTCTCCCCGTTCGGGCGGGCGATCTTCTCGATCAGCGTTCGCATGATCCGGCGGCGCGCCACGAACCACCAGTGCCGCTGCTCGATCCGCGCATGAAGCTCGAATTGTGCCGATTGCATCTTCTGCTCCGATTATTCCGTGAGAAACCGGCAGGCGTCAGTGTAGGCGATCCCGTCGGGTCTCCGGCGCGATTCATCAAAATCTCACGCCGTCTTAGCGCAAGCACGCGCGCGAACGCCCCTTTCGGCGATAAACAAGCATAGCTTGGCGGTTGTGCGACGGCGGCAAGGCGAGCGTCGTGCGTCGAGGCATAAGCCCGACGTGTTCTTGTGTCGCCTGGCAGAACAAGCACGTCAGGCTGACGCCGCGACGCTCGCCTATCGGGGCGGCGCCCCAAATACGACCAGAGTCTGCGGCGACCAAGTGACCAAGGGGCGTGGCTGATCGTAAAGGACATACCGCACGGCCGCCACTACCGCACGCTCGTCCGGAAGCTTGCGCTTCGAGCCGCGCTCGGTCCACCACGTCTGCGACGGTGGGGCGCCAAAACGATTCGTAAGAGCTCGCGTCCCCCAACTCTTGAAGTCGCCAAGGATTCTGGAGGGGTCGAGATCGTCCCGCACGCTGACAACGAGGTGAAAGTGGTTAAACATGATGGCCGCGCCGAGCAGGCTCCAATTGCGAACACCGGCCGTCTCCTGAAATTGACGGAGCAACACTTCCGCGTGAATCCTCGTTAGATTAATCGGCGGCCCTTTCATCTTGCGGGTCGCTGCTTCCAACAGCCCCGGAATGGTGCGATCGTATTGCGTTCCCACGACGTTATGAGTCACGCGAGTGTCGGTTATCGGTTCGTTCGCGCGATGCTCCCAAACTTGCCCGACGAAACCCCGTCCGTCGCCGGGCAGCCATTTGCCGTAGCAAGTGTTCGTCAATAGCCAGGTGCGGCGAGCGTCGAGGCGTAAGCCCGACGTGTTCTTGGGTCGCCTGGCAGAAAAAGCACGTCGGGCTGACGCCGCGACGCTCGCCAAGAGTTCACCTTCACTGCGTGGTCAGCTTGAACTTGTCCGTGCGAAAGGGGGTGGCGGGAAGGCCGTCTTGATTCCAGAGATTACCCGTGGGGTAGTTGGCCCAGCCGTAGCGCACGCCGGTGGGCTTCTTGATCTCGGGATGCCACACTTCGACGACCCATTCCTGTCCGGGGCGGGTCTCTTTGATCTCGGCATAGGCGTTCATGAACTTCTTGTCCTCGCCGGCGATGGTGAAACCCCGGAGTTCGCCACCTTTCGCGAGGAGCCCGGACCCTGCGTGATCGAATTCGAGCACGACGCGATCTTTCTGCACTTCGCTCTTACGGAAGATCGGCCCCGAGTGGACCAGCGGCTTCTCGGCATCCTTTTCCTTGACCGTCTTCTCGCCATAGGCCAAGGCGCGGGCGGCCAACGCCAGTCGCTGGCCCACAGGCGCCTTCTGCTGCGGGTGGATGCTCTTCTCCTCGCCGACATCGGTGATCACGGCCATGAACGTATTCGGCACGGTCTGCATGGTGTGAAGCTGCGCCTCGCGCAGCTCGGCCCAGTTGCTTTCGGCCGGCTGCTCGACACGATCGCGGAAGGGGGCAAGCTGCACGAACAGGAACGGGAAATCGCCCTGTTTCCAGAGCGCCCGCCAGTCGGCAATCATCGCAGGAAAGAGCGCGCGATATTGCCAAGCACGCGTTGCGTTGGATTCGCCCTGATACCAGATAACGCCGCGAAGGGCGAAGGGGGCCAGCGGATGAATCATGGCGTTGAACAAGCCGGTGGCGGCGTTCTTGTTCTTGAGATCGGCCCCTTTGGCCGCCGTGTCCCGCAGAGAATCGACGGCCAGCAGCGCGTCGCGGCTGGTCCAGGCTTCTGCCGGTGTGCCGCCGTAGGCGCTGTTGATCAGACCCAGCGGCCGTTGCAGATGCTCGTGCAGGCTTAAACCGAAGTGGTAAGCGACGGCCGAGAAGTCAGCCACCGTCTCCGGACTGCACACGCTCCATTGCCCGATCACGTCGTTCTGCGGCGCCAACGCCGGCTGACGACCCACCGTGAACAGCCGAATCTGCGGGTGATGGGCCGCGGCGACGGTGCGCGGCGCATCCGCGCTCTTGTTGACCGGCCAGACCATGTTCGATTGCCCGCTGGCCAGCCAGACCTCGCCGACCAGCACGTCGTTGATCGTGAGCGTGTTGTCGCCCTGAATGGTCAGCGTGGCGGCATCGCCCGGCTTGAGGTTTTCCAGATCGACCCGCCAGCGGCCGTTCTTCACGGTTGTCGACTTCTCTTGACCTTGAAACACCACTTTGACCGCTTCGGCCTCCTTGGTCGAAGCTCCCCACACCGGGACTGTGGCGCCTTGCTGCAACACCATATGGTCCGAGAACAGCGCGCCAACGCGCACTTCGGCCCGAGCAGAGAGGTTCGAGCCAAACACGCCAAGGGACAAGACTACGAAGAGTTCAACTCTCATGGAAATGTGTTCCCGCAAATTCGCGTTTGATCATTGTGCCGAGGCCAGAGCGAACTCCACGGACTGAGGCGCGTGGATGTGCTCCGACGCATCGAGCATTTCCAGCGAGAGAAGTTTGCCCGCTTTGTCGTAGTCCAAGATCAGGCCAGGATAGGCCTCGTCGCTCTCCGCGACCTTTCCGGAGCGCAGAATGATCGAGAGCGTGTCTGTCTCTTTGTCGTAGATGACCTTCACGGCGTCTTCCAGTATTTGTCGACTTTAGTTGTGACGTAGGCAGTCACCACGTGGTATGCCTGCGTGTCTTCTTGAACTGCAACCCGCAACAGCATTCGCCCAGCCCTTCCGA
>JBGTDH010000189.1:0-6104 GCA_041748435.1 Pirellulales bacterium | reverse complement strand
CCCGATTTCTTCTGGACGACCTCGCCCAGCACGGTGAACATGAGATTGTTGTAGGTTACTTTGGTGCGAAAGGGCACGGCTTGCGGCAGGAATTGGACCTGATGGCCGCGCGAATGTAATGGTCCATCCCGGCAAAGCGATCGCTGCTGCGGGCCTGTTGCAGACCGAGCACCAGCCAGCCCGCCACGCCATACGCCAAGAGTCTAGCGACGAAACTCACGGGTGGAGCTGTTTCTTTTCACACTGCGGAGAATGGAACGTCTGTTAAGCAGCGTTTGACGCGTGAGCGGCCTACGATTGATTTTGGTTCAGTCTCGGATGTCTCGATTGACCGCGGCAGAGGGCGTCGATTGTGGAGTGTCGTCCGAAAGTGTTGGGTCGCCGGATCGATCGGTTTGGCCGACATAACCCTCCGCGGCGCTGTTCGTCAACTGTTCGACTTCGGCAAGGAGTTTGGGATCCGGTGTGAATTGTGGCTTCGCGCCCGGGGGCAACTTGGGCATCGTGAGGCTGAGCGCGGCGACCGTGTAGCCGGTCGTCCAGGCGTCGTAGGCGGTGTGGTAGGCCTCGGGATGGAAATGCCGGCCGAGTTCGCGCCATCGACCGTCCGCGGACTGTTTGTCGAGCAAGTACCGTTGTGTGCTGGCAACAACGGTGTGATCACTCGGCAGGCCGCTGGTCTTGAGTGCCAACAGCACGACCGAGGTGACGAGCAGGTGACTGGGATCGCCCTGCTTGATGCCCCAGCCGCCATCGTCGCGTCTGCGACGGATGAGTTCATCGAGCAGTTGCTTGGCACGGTCCGGATCTCCGCGCTGGTGCTCGTACACGACCCAGCCGGAAAAGTTCTCCGTCTTCTCCGGCCTTTGCGGCTCGTGAGAACTGATCCACGCTTCGGTTCGTTGCCGACGCTCTGCGATCTCGCGGCGAAGTTCCGGCGGCAACGGGATCTTGGACTTCTCAATGTCCGCCAGCGCTAACGCCATTCGCGGCGTGAGGTGACTCGGTTCCTTCGGATCCTTATCCCAGCGGCCGTCGTCCTGCTGCGACTGAAAGGCAATGCGAAGGACCTTGGTCCACATTTCCGCACGCGTCGCCGACGCATCGTGGTCAAGGTCGCGGTGCAACAACACGAAGGGCGCGGTCATCATACCTAGTCCGTTCGTACGCCCATCCTTGTAGTCCACAAGGGCGTCGACCATCACCCACCGCTCGGTCCACAAATCCAGTTTCTCTTGCTCAACGGGGACTCCCTGGGATTTTGCGACGTTGGCAGCGACCAACAGAATCTGGCCCTCGTGGCAGGTCGCGCATTTCTTGCTCTTCCACCAGCGCATGCTCTGGTGTTCGACAAAGAACAGCCCTTTCTCGATGGCACGCTGAACGTCCACAGCGTTCGCGGGCGAGTTTTGCGCCTGTGCCTGAGACAGTGATGCCAGAGCGAGCACAAGCACCGCGGTCAGAGAAAGCCGGAATAGCATGTTTTTGTCTCCACAGCAGGTTCTAACCTATTCCTATAGAACGGTCAGGCGTTACACGACCTGAACATGCATCACGAGGCTCAGTTCCGGGTTTTCGGCGAACCCACCTGCCGTCTTAACTGCTCCCGGTCATGGATAGGATCGAGCCACTAACCAGCTCTTCGTGGCGGCGGCGTGTATTCGGGGCGAGAGGGATCGTATTTCGGATTTGGCGTGGGCATCTGCGCGCCGACTTCCTGGCGCCAGGCATGGAGCCGCGTGCGCAACTCCTCGACCTTCTGCGGTTGCGCTGTGGCAAGATCGGTCTTTTCCCCAATGTCGTCGCGGATGTTATAGAGCTCGACGCGCATGTCGTTGAAGAACTCGACGAGCTTGAAGTCGCCCGCGCGAATCGCGCCATAAGGCATGGCGCCGCCGAGCTGGTAATGCTGGTGGTGCGGGTAGTGCCAGTACAGCGTGTCGCGCGTTGGCTTTGTGTCTCCGCGCAGCAGCGAGGCGATGCTCACGCCATCGACGGCCGTGCGCGCGGCGGTTGCAGGCAGGCCGGCCATTTCCACGATCGTCGGGAACAGATCCATCGTGATCACCGGCGCGTTGGAAACGCTGCCGGGTTTGGTCACGCCGGGCCAATGGACGAGCAGCGGCACGCGCACGCCCCCTTCGTAGGCCGAGGCCTTGCCGACGCGCAGCGGGACGTTGGATGTGGTGGGGACACGACCGCCGTTGTCCGACGTGAACACGATGATCGTGCGATCGGCGATCTCAAGCTCATCGAGCTTGGCGCGCACGCGGCCGACGGCGGCGTCCAGGCTCTCGGTCATGGCGGCGTAGGCAGCGTTCTTGTGCCTGAGACCCTCCTTAATCTTCTTCTGATACTGCTCGACGAGATCGGCACGTCCCTGGATCGGCGTGTGCACCGCGAAGTGCGGCAGATACAGGAAGAACGGCTGGTCCTTGGCGCGTTCGATGAACTTCACCGCCTCTTCGCCGAGCCGGTCGGTGAGGTACTCGCCCGTCTGGCCCTCGGGCGAGAGCGTGGGAATGTTCCACGGTGCGAAGAAGGTGCGGACGCCGCCGCTGTTGCTGCCGGCGATTGTGACGTCGAAGCCCTGCTTGTCGGATGAAAACTCTTCGTCGCCAAGGTGCCATTTGCCGATCGTGGCGGTCGTGTAGCCGGCCGCCTGGAACACTTCCGCGAGTGTCGTTTCTTCCAGCGGAAGGTGTTTGGTCCAGTCGGGCACGAGCAACTTCGGGTTGTCGGGCATCAGGCCCGGAATCCAGTCGGTGATGTGCAACCGGGCAGGATACTTGCCGGTCATGAGCGCCGCGCGCGTCGGCGAGCAGACCGTGCAGGCGGAGTAGTTCTGCGTGAACCTCATGCCCTCCCGCGCGAGCCGATCGAGCGCGGGGGTCTCGTGCAGATCGCTGCCGAAGCAAGCAAGGTCAGTCCAACCCAGGTCGTCGGCGAGGATGAGGACGACGTTAGGCTTCGGCGCGTGACGAAGGAAAACTCCGCCTTGGGCAGATCGGCCGGGTTCTCGATCATCCGACGCCGCGGGCGGCACAGTCGCCGTGGCCGGCGGTGCCCCGCCGTTCTTCTTCGCCGGGAAGTCGGCGCGAATCGTGCAATGGGGTAATGCTCGCCGCAACTCGGCCACAGCCGCGGCAGACAGGCCCGTCTTCTGGACCTCCAAGACCTTGAGCTGCTGCATCTGCTTCACGGCGGCCAGGTCCACGCCTTCCAGCCGGGTCTGGGCAAGACAGAGCTGTTCCAGCGCCATTGGCTTTAGCGCCACGAGACTTTCGGCGCTCATGAACACTCGCATTAGCCGCAGGTGCTTGATCTGCTTGAGCTCGGCGACGGCTTGCAATTGCTCAACCGTGGGCAACTTGCGGTCCACGAGCCCATGATCCTCGAGTTTCAGCGTCGTCAACTTGGGAAGCTGGCTCAGTTGCCGCAACCGCTGCGGCGGCACGTCACAGACGACAAAGAAACTCAGCGATTCGATGCTCTCGAGCGTCAGCAGCGATTGCCACGACTCGTCGCTGATCTGCGGCAGTGACAGCACCAGACTTTTTAACTGCGGCGCCCGCTTGAGTGGCTCGCACCAGGCCCCCTGCAGATCGATGTCTGTGACACCGAGAAATTCAAGAGCCGGTATTTGGGCGATCGTCGGCAGGCCAGCCGCCGAAATCGGCAATTGTTCCATTTGCAAATGCTTGAGACCCGGCAATTGAGCAAGAGGCTTCAGTCCGTCGTTGGAAACCGGCAACTTGTTCAGCACCAATCCCACCAGCGAATCAACCTGCCCGATGTGCTGCATGCCGGCATCGGTGAGCGCGGGCGCATCGACGAGGACCAGCCACGTCAGCCCGCGGAGCGTCTTCAAACGGGCGAAGTCGTCGTCCTCGAGTTCCTTGATCGAATAAAGATTAATTCGGCTCACCTCAAATGGCCCCTCGGGCAGCGAGCCTTCCGTGGCGGAAACCGTCTGCTCGCCCGCTGCCGTGCGCACGGTCACGCTGCCGCCAACGTCCAAGACCCATTGGGCGACATTCCGCTCGGGATCGCGGAGCAAGGCGTCATACGCTTTCCAGAACTCGGCGGCGGGTTTGTTGTTGATCTTTTCCAATGTCTTCATGGCGCGAATGTGCTCGATGCCGACATACGGTTTCAGATCCAGCGCCATGTCATTCAGCAGCATGCCCGCCAGCGGTGTCAGATCCTCAACGGGCGTGCGATCCAAATGCAGTTTCGTTAGCTTCATGCCCGCCAGCGGCGAAAGGTCCGAGACCTTCGTTTGGCGGAACTGCAGCCTCAGCAAAGGCATGCCCTTCAGCGGTGACAGGTCCGAGGCACGCGTAAAGCTGAAATACAGGTCCGTCAGCGGCATGCCTTTCAGCGGTGAAAGGTCCGCGATCTTGGTGACCTCGCAATACAGGCGAGTCAGCTTCATGCCTGTCAGCGGCGAGAGGTCCGCAACTTCTGTGTAGTTGCAACGGAGTGCCGTCAGCGGCATGCCCGCCAGCGGCGTGAGGTCGGCAACGCGTGTGTAGTCGCAATTGAAGGTTTCCAGCGACAAGCCAGCCAACGGCGACAAGTCGGCCAGCGGCGCCCGTTCGTTCAACGAATCCTGGACGAGGTTCCCGCAGATCAAGGTTTTGAGGCCACCCAGCGCCCGCACCGGAGAAATATCCGTGACGCCCGAGGAATCGAACAGGAGCTTAACGACGGCGTCGCCTTCGATCTCGTAGTTGAGGGTGGTCTCATCGAATTCGGGATTGAGTTGCTTGAGCTTCGCCCCCGCCTTCCTCACCTGTTCTTCGGGCGACTCGCTTTCCATCCCGACATGGGGTGGCCCGATTCGCAGGATGATCACCGCGCGGTGTGAGTTTGTGGCGATCAGGTGTCGACCGTCGGCGGTAACGACGACGGGCTGATCGGTCTTAAAGCCCAAATCCCGCGTCGCCTTTTTTTGCACATAGTCGACGACGTGGCCTCCCGGCATCACAACCTCGTTGGCACGCGGATGAAAGCCTACCAGGCCCCCGAGCTGGCCAGGGAGGGTGTACCGGACGCGCTGGCCTTCGTCAGCGAGACGCCAGATCGATCGGCCAACTCCAAGCAGCGAGCCGTCGCGGCTCATGGCAAGCACCGTGCCGCTGGCCTCGAGAGTTTTATGAAGCTTGTTATTGTGGGCGTCGAATACAAGTACTTCGTTCCCCGCCGCATAGGCTAGCCAGCGTCCATCGTTGCTGTAGGCCACGTGGGCATGACCCGGCCGGCCGGCATGCTCGAACAATGGCTTGAGACTCGCTGCGTCCCAGACTCGCAGCCTGCCTTCGGCGCCGGCGGTGGCCACCTGGCGGCCGTCAGCGCTGAACGCGATCGAGGTGATGCTCTTGGCATGGGCTTGAGTCGATTGGAGAACGTTGAATGTCTCTGCGTCCAGCACAAACAGCGTTCCACGGAGCATGGTCGCCAACTGCCGTCCATTGGGACTGTAGTCGGAGCATCGATGATAGCCTTCGATGACGCGCAGCAGTTTGCCGGTCGCGGCGTCCCACAAACCGAGCGTGCCATTGTCGCCAAACCCGCTGGTTAAGATCTTGGTTCCATCGGGATGAATGTCGATATCGGTCGGCCCGTACATCCCGTAGCTATGCCTTTCCCCTTCTTTCCAGCCCAGCACGGCCACCAGCGCCGCGGGCGCCTGGGCCGCATCTCCGCCGCCCGCAATCGCCAGAGCTTCGGGTGGCACATCTTCGCGGCGAAGCTTATCGAACGGAGAGGCGGCCAGTCGGCTGGACGCCGCGACAAGCGTGTTGGATGCCGCCGGCTGGGCCTCGCCACGGCCAATGACTTTGTCGCCCTGCACAACTTGCACGCCGCCGGGAACCAGCTCGACCCGCAGGCGCAGCTCTTTGCCGCGGGTGAGCGTGAACTGCTGAGTGCTGAACGTCAGGCCGCCGCGGGTGACGTGCAGCTTGTGCTCGCCGGCGGCCACGCGGAAGGGCTGCTCGTCGTTGGCGTCGGTGATCACGACCGCGCCGTTGTCGACCGTGGCCTTGATCGCCGGATCGTTGATCTCCACGACCAGCGTGCCGTGATCCGTGCGCAGG
>JBGTDH010000188.1:0-1759 GCA_041748435.1 Pirellulales bacterium | reverse complement strand
GTACGCCAGGTAGCCTTTGAGGTTCGGCGCCAGATTCTCGAAGAACAACGAGCGCTGATAGCCTTCCGTCGCGCTGACGGGAATCTCCATCAAGCTCCATCGCGGCTCGGCCAGCAGGAAGGCGTCGACGCTGTAGGCCGCCAAACCCACGCCCAGCCCCGTGAGCAGCAGGACAAAGCGGCGAATCATGGGCTCGCCGTCTCCGGTCTCCCACAGTTTGGACGGAATAATCACGGCCCACGAACCGAGCGTGCCCACGATCGCCAGCCACACGAGCTGATTCCACTGCGGCTGCGTCGGCAACAGCAGGGCCATCACCACGCACAGCGCGGCCGTCACGGCGGCGCTCAGTAGCAGCGAGCCCAAAACATCGGTAATCTGCTCGCGCGGATTTTTACTGAGCAGTGCGCGAATCACTTCTGCCCGCGTACGTTGGGGCGACCTGCGCACCGGATGCACCGCCGGGCGTATAATTGCCTGAGGAATCGGCAAACGAGCGGGAGCAGGCATGGCCACCGGATGCCGATGCGCGCCGGAGATCATCAGCATCCGCACGACCAGGTAGACCGCATACGCCAGACCCAGACCGGAGAGCACGCTGATCCACGCCGGAGCGTGGGCCACGAGTACGTACGCCAGCGCCACTAGAATGACGATCTTCGTGGGAGCGTTCATGTTGGAACGCTGCCAGGCGTCTCGCAGTTGGCCGCAACCTTGACACATGGCCCGCCAAATGGGCTCTTCCGATTCGGAGACGAGTTGCGCCGGCACGACCACCGGCTCGGGGATGACAATGGCCTCGGGAATGCGCGGCTTCACGGCCTGCGGATTCACCGGGACGTAACCGGCCGCTGGCTGCGGCAGCGCGGCCAAGAGTTCGCCGATGGTGCGATAGCGTTTCTCGGGGTCTTTCGCCAACGCGCGGGCGGTAATCATCCGATAGGGATCCGGCAAGCGGCTCACGTCCGGTTGCGCTGTGAGGTGCTTCATCAGCACTTCACCCACGCTCTCGCCATCGAAGGGCACTTGGCCGGAAAGCATCTCGTACAGCATCACGCCCAAAGCATAAACATCGATCTCTTTGCCGTAGCGGCCATTGGCCACTTCGGGGGCCATGTAGTGGACCGTGCCCACGCTCTCGGTCTGGCCGCTGCGGCGGCTGGCGGAGATGAATTTGCTAAGGCCGTAATCGCCGATCTTGACGATGCCCTCGTCGCAGAAGATGTTCCCCGGCTTGAGGTCGCGATGCACAATGCCGCGGTCGTGCAGATACGCCACGCCGGCGCCAATGCCGTGCATCCAGGCCAGCACTTCGGGGATGGGCATGCCGTCCGGGCTGCGGGCCACGATTTCGTCAAGGCACTCGCCGGCGACGTACTCCATGATGACCCAAGTGTCGTCTTCGTCCCCCTGCTTGATGTCGTACAGCACCACCAGGTTGGGGTGCTTGAGGTTCAAGCACTGGCTGACGCCGCGAATTTCGATCTCCAGATTGCGGCGGATGAGCTTAAGAGCCACCTCCTTGCCGGCGTCGCTGGTGGCGAAGTAGACCTCGCCAAAGCCGCCGCGACCCACGCCGCGTTTGATGGTGTAGCCGTCCAGCGGCCGCGACCCGCTAGGGTGCATGAAGCGCGTACCGCCAGCACGTTGCTCGCCACGAGCTTCGGCTGCGGTGTCACGCACATTCATAACGGCCAAGCCTTCCATATCAATCTACCAAGTAGGACTGTCTTTCGTAGGCGAACATGTCTTGTAGGGT
>JBGTDH010000187.1:0-2126 GCA_041748435.1 Pirellulales bacterium | reverse complement strand
CTCCGTGGCCATTCTGGTGTCGCTGCTGGTGAGTTTTTCGCTTACCCCCATGATGTGCTCGCGGATGCTGCGGCCCCCCAAGCAGATCAGCGGGCAGGAGCCGCGCAGCCGCCGCGGGTTTTATCACCTGATCGAGATCGTCTATCTCGCCTGCCTGCGGCTGGCCATGCGCTGGCGGTGGGCCGTGTGCCTGCTGGTGATTGCCTCGATCGCCGCAATCTTTCCGCTGTACGGCATCATCAAGCAAGACTATGTGCCCACCAATGTGGATGAGGGAGAGTTCGAGATTCGCGTGCAGGCCCGCGAGGGCGCCAGCATTCGCACGATGGACCTCACCATGCGGGCTGTGGAAGACGAGCTTTCGCAGATGAAGGGCGTAGTGCATTTGCTCACCACGGTGGGCAGCCGTGGCAGCGGAGGCGTGAACAGTGGAGAGATCTATGTGCGTCTGGACGATATGGAAGGCCGCACGTTTTCGCTCGGCCGTTTGTGGCAGGGCTTGCTGAAGGGGAACATGCAGGCTGCCTGGGACGGAAACTACTCGCAGCGGGATAAAATGGCCGAAGCCCGACGCCGGCTGGCCAAATTCACCGATCTGCGTTGCTCCATCCGCAATCTCACTTCGCTGCGCTCCGGGGCGCCGGTCGATATCGACTTCGTCCTTACGGGCCCGGATCTCCATGCACTCTCTCAGTACGCGAATCGGCTCCAAGAGAAATGCCAGGATTTGCCGGGCATCGTCGATCTCGATATCACGCTCAAGATGGACAAGCCCGAGATGCTGGTTCGCATTGATCGCGAACGGGCCGCGGCGTTGGGCATTGACGTTCAAGAGATTGCCGAGACGCTGCGCATTGCCGTCGGCGGCGACGACCGGGTGAGCCGCTATCGCGACGCCGGCCTCGACGATGCCTACGATGTGGAGCTCCGCCTTGTCGGTCTTGATCGCGGCGACAAGCAAGCCATCAGTCAGCTTTACGTGCGGGCTCATCCGGGCGCGGGCGCTCGCATCCGCGGTCAGACGGGTGTCTCTCGGGGCGCGAACGACGTAGTGCTGGCTCGCTTGGACAACGTGGTGCAGTTCCAGGACGACAACAGCCCCTCGCGCATCGATCGCTTGGATCGCCAGCGGATGGTGGCCCTGCGCTGCAACGTAGCGGGGGGCTATGCCTTGGGGGACCGGATCGACGCCATGCGGCAAGCGGCGGAAGAGTTGGGCTTGCCGCCGGGCGTAACGACCAAGGTGCTGGGCCGCGGCAAAGAGCTGGAGCGCACGTTCAACGATTTCGCCTGGACGTTCGTACTCTCCTTCATGTTCATGTACATCATTCTGGCCGCCCAGTTCGAACATCTGCTGCATCCGCTGACCATCTTGATCTCGCTGCCGCTGGCCGTTCCGTTTGGGTTGCTCAGTCTGTACCTGGGCGGAGAGACGCTAAACCTCTATTCGGCGCTCGGCATTCTGGTGCTGTTCGGCGTGGTCAAGAAAAACAGCATCTTGCAGGTCGATCACACCAATCAACTGCGGGCCAAGGGGATGAACCGCTACGACGCCATCATCCAGGCCAACCGGGATCGCTTGCGGCCCATTCTAATGACTACCATCGCCTTTGTGGCGGGCCTGCTGCCGTTGTTAATCGGCACCGGTCCCGGGGCGGAAGAGCGCCGCTCGATTGCCGTGCTGGCTTGCGGCGGCCAGACTATGTCGCTGTTGCTCACGCTGCTGGCCACGCCCGTGATCTACTCGATTCTGGACGACCTGAGCAACCTGCTTTCCCGCCTGGCCCCCCGCCGAGAAACCAGCACCGTTTCCGCTCAGACCGTCTCCACGGTTTTAAGCGAGGCTTAATCCGCCAACAAACATGATGGCAGAGCGTAAGCCACCCGTGAACGTGGGAGAAATGTTAGATCTATTGGTGCGCAGCCAACTCGCCACGTATCACGAAGCCGCGCGGTTGGACGAAAGATTTTGCCGTAGCTAGCTAGCTTAGTTGGACAGCGCCACTTTGGTGCTGTAGTTGGTCGTAAGTCGTGGGTTGGAAACGCCGTGGGTCATGGGCTGTCCTTGCGTTCGAGGCACGACTTGATCCTGTCGGCATCGATGCCCAACTCGTTGAGTCGGCGTC
>JBGTDH010000186.1:0-2863 GCA_041748435.1 Pirellulales bacterium | reverse complement strand
AACGCAGTTACCACTATCGACTACAGGCAGGCAACGTTAGCCTGAGAGGGACTTCCACCCTCCTGATCAAACGCCTTCATAGGCGCACTAGGCGGGTTTCTCCGAAACCCGCTGCCGGTCTCGGAGAGACCGGCCTACATTTGGCAAGACCATCACTTCATGGGCCGGCCCGTAATCGGATAGAGCGCGTCTTGAAAGCCTTTGCCCGTGTGTTCTCCGGGAGGCACGAGGGAATCGACAAACGCTTCGTCCTCGGCCGTAATCTGCACCGTCAGGCAGCCAAGATTGTCTTCGAGCTGCTCCATCGTGCGCGGCCCGATAATTGTGCTGGAAACGACGGGGTTCGCTAAACACCACGCTAGCGCAAACTGCGAAGGGTGTACGCCCCGGCGGGTGCAATGCGTTGCGATCTGCTGAGCAATCTCCAGGCTGGCCTCGCGCCATTC
Organism: Pirellulales bacterium; assembly: GCA_041748435.1. Lineage (GTDB taxonomy): Bacteria > Planctomycetota > Planctomycetia > Pirellulales > JBGTDH01 > JBGTDH01. The sequence goes on along the minus strand of JBGTDH010000186.1, from coordinate 2,417 downwards.
CGCCTGGCGGATGCGCACGTCGTTGCGCGAAGCACGGCTTCCGTCCGGCGGCGCCTCTCCCGGTTTGTACTTGCCGGTGAGAATGCCGCGGGCCAAGGGACTGTAGTTCACCACCCCCAGGCGGTGCTCCTGGCACAACGGCAGCAGCTCGACTTCGATATCCCGGTTCACCATGTTGTAGAGCGGCTGCACGCACACAAAGCGGTGGAGATTCAGGCGGTCGCTGGTCCACAGCGCTTCGCACAGCCGCCAGGCGCGAAAGTTCGAGCAGGCCAGATAATGCACTTTGCCTTGGCGCACCATGTCGTCCATGGCCCGGAGCGATTCCTCGATCGGCGTCTGATAGTCGGGCGCGTGCAGATAATAAAGATCGATGCACTCCACCTTCAGCCGCCGGAGACTGCCCTCGACCTCCCGCATCAGGTGCAATCGGCTGCCGCCCGTTTGATTCGGGCCTTCGCCCCGTTTCTGGCGTCCCTTGGTGGCCAGCACCACTTCTTCCCGTCGTCCGGCGAGAGCTTTGCCCACCACCACCTCCGACTCGCCGGCGTTGTAGACATTGGCGGTATCGAAGAAGTTGATGCCCCGTTCCAGCGCCGCGTGCATGATGCGAATCGATTCGGCCTCGGGCGTCGGGCCGCCGAACATCATCGTGCCCAGGCAGATGGGCGAAACTTTTACGCCGGCATTTCCCAGATTGCGGTACTGCATGGATTGGGCTGCAAGGAAGGATTGAGGATTACTATCTCGCGAACTAACGCAACTTCAGCACCATTACGACGGAAGGGCTGACCAGTCGATCGACTTCGTCCCATTCAATCGGTGGAGTGGTGGCGGGCGGAGCAGGCCGGAAACCCGGCAATGCCGCACGAAGAAAGGGAAGAATCTCGTTCGTGGGCACGGCCATGCCGTAGCTGTCTACCGAATTGCCGGTAAAACTCTTGGCCGTCACAATGCCGACGATCTGGCCGCGCGTGTTGCATAATGGTCCGCCACTGTTGCCGGGATTGACTCGGCAATCGAGGAGCAGCATGCCATTGGTGCTGGTCTCGGGAAGGGCGCTCACAACGCCCGTGGTGAGCTTGATGCCGGAGCCGACGATATCGCCCAGCGGATATCCGAACGCTGCCACGCGTGCTCCGCGCGAAATGGCCGCCGGCTCCAGGACCAGCGGCGTCAGCCCCTTCGCTGCATCGGGATCGATCTTGAGCAGAGCCAGATCGTGCTCCTCATCCTTTCGCAACACCTCGGCCGGGACCGGTTCTTGTCTTCCCGCGATGCGAATCACCGCGCGTCCTGGGCCTTCAATGACATGGTGGTTCGTGAGGATGTGTCCGTCGTCGGCCACGACGAAGCCCGTGCCGCTGCCGAGCTGCTCCCGATCCTTGATCAAAGCCGACATGGCCGCCACGCTCTCCGCCAACTCCTTGCCCTTGGGCGAATAGCGGGCAGCATGGACCGCCAGCTTCACGGCCGCGTCTTCTTCTCCGGCCTGCAACAGCACCGCCGCGCCGGCAAGATACAAGCCTGCCGCACGATCGTGATCCTGGAACTTACGATCCTGGGCCCACGCCTCGAGCGCCGCGACCAACTCAGTAAGCTTCGTGCGAGAACGCGGGGCGACGCTCGAAAGTCGATTGATCCAATGAGCGTGGAAGATCACTTCATGCTGGCCGTGCTCGTTGAGCGGATCGGCGCGCTGGGCCAGCCTGAGGTAATCGTCAATCGGCTGATTGTAGAACTTCGTCAGCTCCTGGCCGACCATCCACTCAACCGCCTCCACGCCGGCGGTCAACCGCGCGGAATCGTCCCCGGCACGGGCCGCCTCCAACAATTGATCGCGCTCCCCACGCCGCGATTGCAGATCCTCCAGCCACGCCAGAAATCCTTGGGCGGAAATCTCTTGGTCTTCGGGACGCTCCAAGGCATACGGCAACCCCTGCGCATCGGACAGCGCCACCATCGGAATGCTGGAAATGCCAAATTGCTGTTGCAGGAATCCGTTCTGATCGCTGTCTTCCAGCAGGTTGTTGCCTGTCCGGGTGCGAGGAAAATCAATCACGACCAACTCATATTTCTTGCGGGCCAGCTCCAGGAACTGCTCCGCTGCGAAGACCTGCTCGGAGAGACGCTGTGTGAACGGCTCCCAATCCGACCCGGCGAAAACCAACAAGACCTCGGTCCCACGCTGCCGCGCGCTCTCCTGTGCCAGACTGAAATTCTGGCCCCACCCATCAAAGCCCATCGGCGTCGGCGCACGATAACCGCCGGCGACCGCGGGTTGTGCAACGGGCGGAAACGATTGCCGCTCGGGGACTACGTTCGAGTTCGCCGGACCTGCGGGCGCGCCGCTGCGTTTGGCCGCCGGCAAAGTGGCGGGTAGCGAAGCCGGCTGACCGCCGTTGGAGACATATACG
>JBGTDH010000185.1:0-3237 GCA_041748435.1 Pirellulales bacterium | reverse complement strand
TGGCCTGGTCCACCGACTCTCTGCAATCGCCCCGCCGCCGCAGCCGCGGTTAGTTCACACGCGTGCGTCCCTTTGAACTTGCGGCAGACGTAAGAGGATGGGTGGAACAGACGCTGGAAGGCCGCTTCAAGTTGACGATCAATCGTGAGAAGACCCGCAGGGTGAAGCTCAACGAGGTGGGCGCAAGCTTGTCGTTTCTGGGTTTCACGTTCCGCTACGATCGCGACCTGAAAGGCCGCGAGCATCGCTACTTGAACGTGTTCCCGGCGAAGAAGTCCGGGGCCCGCTTTCGCGAGCGCTTGCGTGCGTTGCTGTCCGCCAACTACGTGACGCCAATCCCGACTCTCATCAGCCGGGTGAATCGGATGCTGCGTGGCTGGAAGCAGTACTTCTCCCATGGTTACCCACGGATGGCGTTTCGAGCGGTGAACTCCTATGTGGACTCTGTTCCGTCGGCAGCCGATAACCTGTGCGCTTCAAATAATCATCTTTGTAGAGCGTCAAGCCGTCGGCAAACTTCTGCTTCGGATCGTAGCACCACTGGTCCTCCAGACGGTCGGCACGGATAGCCTGTGCTCGCGCGCGGCCGCGTAGTCGAGTGTGGCAGCAGCCTTCCCATCGCTGGACAACGAGTCTATAAGAAACTACCGTGAGGCAGTTGCGTTGATCGTGCGCGTCACATTGAACGCCAATTCACCCCCACATGACAGCTGTTCGTACCGATGGCATTGCGCACACGATTGTTTATCGGGCTGGCAGCCGGCGTGGCGATGCTCTGTCTCCCGGCCAGCGGGCAAGCCGACGAACCCGTCGCGAAGTCTTCAGCGCATGCCGCCGGCGGCGCCTTGCCTCCCGCCAAGCCGGATGGGCGGTTGCTGCAACTGGCGCCCGAGGCCGGAACTTCCGGCTGCATGAAGTGCCATGCGGGCATCGAGCCGATTCGTGAGCCGGGCTCCGAAATGCTGGCCAAGATCCTACAGCGCGGCGCGGAGCGGGGAGATCCCGCCGGCTGCATCGTCTGCCATGGCGGAGACGCCTCGGTATCGGACGACAAGGCCAAGGCCCACGGCGGCGATGCGGGCGAGTTCTACCCCGATCCGGGAAGTCCGTGGATCAATCAGAAGACTTGCGGGCAATGCCATCCGGACCAGGTTCGCGTTCAATGGCACAGCCTGATGATGACCGAGGCCGGCAAGATTCAGGGCGTCTGCTGGGCCTTTGGATCGCTCACCGGCTACGAGCATCTGTATGGAAACTACGCGGTGGAGAATCCCAAGGACCCCGCCGCGCGGCTCGGCACGCCGGCCTACAAGGACTACATGGCGCGGCTGAAGAAGCTGGAGCCTAACGTGTTTGTCGATCGGCACGAGCCGCTGCCCGAGGCGCTGCGCAAGGACGAATTGCCGCGGTTAGCCAAGGAGCCGCATCTGGCCGCCTTCACCTACATACGCCAGGAGTGCCAACGCTGCCATCACGCCGTAAAAGGACGCCAGAAACGTGGGGACTACCGCGGCATGGGCTGTTCCTCGTGCCACATTCCCTATAGCAACGAAGGGTTCTACGAAGGGGGCGATCCGACCGTCCGCCGCGACGAGCCGGGACGCCTGCTTGTGCATTCGATCCAGGGAACGCGCGAAGCGAAGGTCAAGGTTCACGACACGACCTACAGCGGCGTGCCGATCGAGACATGCACCACGTGCCACGATCGCGGCAAGCGGATCGGCGTCTCGTTTCAAGGACTCATGGAGACGCCGTTTTTGTCTCCTTACGCGGCCGATGGCAAGGAGCAACCCGCGCTGCACACGAAACACTACCTGGCGATGGAGCAGGACGTGCATTACACCAAGGGCATGACCTGCCAGGACTGTCACACTTCGCTGGACGTGCATGGCGATGGGTTCCTGGCGGCGGCCAATCTGGCGGCCGTACAGATCGAATGCGCCGATTGCCACGGCACGCCGGACAAGTTTCCTTGGGAGTTGCCGCTGGGCTTTCAAGACGAGTTCGCCATGTCGCAGGCCGAAGGCCCGCCGCGCGGCGTCGCACAGGAACGGCTGCCGCACGTCAATCAGGGCTTCGCGGTGGAGAAGCGGGACGGCTACTTGCTCACGGCCCGCGGCAATCCGTATGAGAATGTCGTGCGCGTCGGCAAGGAGATCATCGTCCACACGGCGGCGGGCAAGGACATCCGCATGAAGCCGCTCAAGCAGTTGTTTGCCGAAAAGAAAGTCAGCCCGCGCGGCGTGGTGTCGATGCTGGGAGTCTCCGGGCACTTGCAGCGGATGGAGTGCTACACGTGCCATGCCAGTTGGACGCCGCAGTGCTACGGCTGCCACGTGAAGATCGACTTCTCGCAAAAGGACAAATGCCCAGAGTGCGAAGAGTCGCGGCAGGCCTTCGATTGGGTGGCCGCCGGCCGACAGCATCAATTGCTCAAGCATGCGTCCGACCGGGGCGAGAAAGGCTACGACACGATTATACCCGGCGTGGTCATCGAGCAGCGTTCTTACGAGCGCTGGGAAGAGCCGATGCTGGGAATCAACGGGGAAGGCCGCGTGTCTCCGCTGGCCCCCGGCTGCCAGCCGTCGGTCACGATCATCGGCGAGGACGGCAAGCCCGTGCTGCTCAACCATATCTTTCGCACGCAAGCAGATGCCGAAGGGGGCGGCCCCGCCGGGCAGCTTGCCATTGATATGAGTCCCACCCAGCCGCACACCATGACCAAGAATGCCCGCACGTGCGAGTCGTGCCATGCCTCGAACAAGGCGCTGGGGCTGGGGATCGAATCGACGCGGCCGTGGAACGAGCGAAAGTTTGTCGAGTTGGAAACGGTCGACGGAAAGGTGTTGTCGCAACGCGCCCAGCCGCAGATGGAGCCCGTCGAGAACCTGGATCACGACTGGTCTCGCATCGTCGATGAGAACGGCCGGCAACTGGCGACTGTCGGGCATCACTTTCAGCTATCGCGGGCTTTCAACAAGCCCGAGCTGGACCGGATGAGCCGCACGGGAACGTGCCTGGCATGCCACCAGGAGATACCGGATCGGTCGTTGGCCGTGAGCCTGTTGCATCACGTTGCCCAATACGCCGGCCAGATTCCCAAAACCAGCGGCGAGCACGACCGCCTGATTCACAAGATCCTGTTGATGAGCGCCTGGGGGCAGGTGCTCATCGCGGGCCTGGTGCTCGTCTCCGTGACGGTCGCATTCGGCTGGTGGCGCCGCCGCCGCCTGCCGC
>JBGTDH010000184.1:0-5024 GCA_041748435.1 Pirellulales bacterium | reverse complement strand
GGCCCCGCGCCGAGACAGACAGACGCCCCCCATGCCCAGAAAATGTGGAGCGAAAGCACGAGCCAGCGTTTCATTGGTGTCTCCAAGGTTTCAGTGAGTCAGTTGCGTGAGCTTACCACGCGTCCCACGTTTCTCAAGCCTTGCACCCTTTGGCCCAGGCGCGGCACTATGAGGTTATGGCCACCGTGACTGTGAAACCGGCCGGAGACGTGGAAACACTGGTGCAAACCTACCAGGCGAGCGTGTGGCGCTACCTGCGCTACTTGGGTTGCGATCCGCCCCAGGCCGACGACCTGACGCAGGAGACGTTCCTGGCCGTGCATGCCAAGCCGTTCGAGGAGCATTCGCCCGAAGCGACCGCGGCCTACCTGCGCACGGTGGCACGCAACTTATTCCTGATGTCGCTGCGCCGCGCCAAACGGCAGGCGATCATAAAGAACGTGGAGGTAATCGACGAAGTCTGGCAGCACTATACAGCCGCAGGAGGTGCAGCCGCCGGTGGTGCAGCCGACGACGGCGAAGCCTATCGCGAAGCCATGCGGGACTGCGTCGAGACACTGGCCGGCCGGGCCCGCGCCGCGATCGACTTGTGCTATCGCGACCAGCGTTCGCGTTGCGATATCGCCCGCGAGCTGGAGATGACGGAAGACGGCGTGAAGAGTCTGTTGCGCCGCACGCGCGAGATATTGCGGAAGTGTGTGGAAGGACATGTTAACGGGGAGTAGTTAGTAGTCCGTTGTTAGTGGTCCGTATACCGAAGTTTGCGGCGCTCGCTTGCGACGCGCATCCGAGGAGAAGCACGATGTCCTCATCCCATCAGCCCCCCGACGCCAACACCCTGCGGGAAGAACTCGCCGACCGCCTGGCCGACCTGGCCCTGTGCGAAGTCCTGGGCACTCAGCGTCCGCCTGACCTTGCCGCCAACATCGTCGCCGCGTCGCAACAGCGGCCGCGATCACGTCGCACGTTGGCAATCTTCGCCCTGGCCGCCAGCGTGCTGATCGCGCTTGGCATTGGCTCGTGGTACCGATGGCAGGCTCGTCAAGGACGAGAGCAAACCATCGCGACGCGATCCAGTATCGACGCGACCGCAAGCGTCGAGAACGCCACCCTGCGTCAAATGATGGGTACTCATTTCGGGACATCGGATGTGCTGCGAGATAAGCAAATCCACGACGTGACAAGCGACGCTCGTGCTCCGCACCGCAACATTCACTTGATCGACCAGGACGGCGAGACGTTTGAGAAGCAACGGCTCGGCACGACGGTGTATCCAGTTGCCGATCTGGTGCTTCCCGCCGATCCCATAATCACGCGAGGCGATGCCTATGACGTGATGTTCATGGTGACGCCCCGAATTATCGTCCAGGAAGAGGCGGAGAGTCTGGCGATCGTTGATGCGGATGGCTGGCTGAAAGCTCGAGTCGATCAAGGCCGGGGGCCGGGGGAGGCGGGAGATCGCTATAGCCGCATCGTCGAGAACCCGTTCCTCAAGCCGACCGACAATCCGCTGTCGACGTTCTCGATCGATGTCGATACCGCCTCCTACGCCAAGGCCCGGCAGTATCTGCTGCAAAACGGCGTGCTGCCGCCGGCCGATGCCGTGCGGATCGAGGAGTTTGTCAATTACTTCCCTTACGATTACGCGCCTCCCAAAGACGAGGGAAAGCCGTTCGCCTCGCATGTGGAAGTGGCCGCTTGCCCTTGGCAGCCCAAGCATCGGCTGGTGCGCATCGGGTTGAAGGGGCGCGAGATCGAGCGCGAGGCCCGCCCGGCGAGCAACCTGGTGTTCCTGCTGGATGTCTCGGGATCGATGGAGCCGGACGATCGACTCCCTCGCGTGCGACGCTCGATGAAGATGCTTGTCGAGCAGCTCGGCGAAAACGACCGCGTGGCGATGGTGGTCTACGCCGGCGCCACGGGCTTGGCCCTGCCGACTACGCCCGCGTATCGCCAGGACGAGATTCTGAATGTGCTGGACAACCTGCACGCCGGCGGCTCGACCAACGGCGGCGCCGGCATCCAGCTCGCGTACGACACGGCCACGGCCCACTTCATCAAAGGCGGCACCAACCGCGTGATTCTCTGCACCGACGGCGACTTCAACGTCGGCACGACGAGCACCGCCGAACTGGAGCGGATGGCCGAAGAAAAGGCCAAGACGGGCGTGTTCCTCACCGTGCTCGGCTTTGGCATGGGCAATCACAACGACGACATGCTTGAGAAACTGGCCGACAAGGGAAACGGCAACTACGGTTACATCGATACGGAAGAGGAGGCCCGCAAGTTGCTGGTGGAGCAACTCTCCGGCACGCTGGTCACGATCGCCAAGGATGTGAAGATCCAGGTGGAGTTCAACCCGCGCACGGTCGGGGCGTATCGCCTGTTGGGCTACGAGAACCGGATGCTGCGGGCCGAAGATTTCAACGACGACAAGAAAGACGCCGGCGAGATCGGCGCGGGACACACGGTCACGGCGCTGTATGAGATCGTCCCGGCCGGCGAGAAGCTCGACACGCCGCCGGTCGATCCGCTGCGTTATCAGCAGCTCACGCAACCGACCGACGCCACGGCCAGCGGGGAGTTGCTCACGCTCAAGCTGCGATACAAAGACCCAGACGGCCAGGAGAGCAAAGCCCCGCTGATTTTCCCAGTAAGCGACCGCGGCCTGCAATTCGGCCAGGCGAGCAAAGACTTCCGCTTTGCCGCCGCCGTGGCCGGCTTCGCCATGCTGCTGCGGGATTCACCGCATCGCGGCAACCTCACCTACGACGCCGCGCTGGAGATTGCCCAGGAGGGCCTCGGCGAAGATCGCCACGGCTACCGCGCCGCGTTCTTGGAACTGGCCAAGCGGGCCAAGAACATCGCGGGGAAGCCGTAGAGGCCCAATCGCGTGGGTTAACACTCGGTTTTCGATTTCTGCTAGAATAATCCGATCCGGTGTGGACGGAAAAGCCGAACCAGGGAGTTATCGATTCGATGGCCACTGCCTCATCACTAAACCTTAAGCAATCAGCCGCGCCGACGCAGATTCCCGCAGGCATTGCTGCCGCGCGTCGTGCATTTCGGGGAGAGCTCGCCGATTTGCTTGAGAAGCATCGAGGCGAGTGGGTGGCATATCGTGGCGCTCTACGCGTGGGCTTCTCCCAGTCGCAACGGGCTCTGTACCAGCAGTGCCTGAGCGAGGGCATGTCCTTGGATGAGGTTCTGGTTTGCAGTATCGAGCCGGATGAACCAATCGTGGTCGACGAGTTGCTGGATCCTTAAGCGGCATCGGGAGTCGTTTGTGACTACGATTCTGCTGCGATTGCCGTTGTCGGATCTCACACGCCACGTCGAGGCGCCCAACCACGAAGTCATCGCGATCAGGCCACGGCAAATCGCGGTGTGGGTGAGCCTGGTTCCGCCCGAGGTCATTGTGCTCCCACGCAAGACCCCCGCGTTTCCCGCAGTGCTGGATACGGGATTCAACGATAGCTTCCTGATCCAACAGCAACACGTGGAGAAAGGGGCATCCCTGGAGCCGTTCGCGTTGCGTCAGACGGACGTCATGCAGGTTTACAGGATGTCGGCTCCGATCGTAGCGTGTAACGTCTGGCTGCTGGCCACCGAGCCTGGCACATGAACCTCGATCGCGCCGCGGAACCTTACTGTCTCGAGCTTTTTCCGGGCGTGGGCATGTGCCCGCCTGATGTCGGTAGGCCCCGTCTGCCACTCCTCGGAATGCGCGCGCTGATGCGCAATAAGCTCCGGCTGCTTCTCAACGGAGATCGCCGCAACATTTCGCTACGAGCGAGTTGATGCTATCGACGCCTCGTGCATGGTGCCCATGCGCTGTTCGGCCGTTCTGTCCGTTATTGAAATATCGTTGCTGCATCGTTTGGCAAGCAAACTCGATTCAGTACGCCTCGAACATGTGCTCGCCGCCGTGGGCGGGGTTGCCGATGAGCGAGCGGCTGCGGAGGTCGACCACGAAGTCGAGATGCTCCAGCGGCAGTTGGCCGATCAAAACCGGCACCGCATCAGGCACCTCCATCACGTCCATCGTGCAATAGCGGCCTTGGATCGTCAGCCGCACCGCTTCGTACACGGTGGCCTCCGTGATTCCGTTGCTGCACGTGACCTTCCGCGTGTACATGGGCCTTAGCCCAAGCTCGCGAACAATACGCGTGGGCAACGAGAGCAGCGTGGCCCCGGTATCTACCAGGGCATCAAGGACCGTGATCTTTCGCGCCTCGTGGGCATCCTTCTGGCCGGATTCCACGGACCATAGGTCGCGCAGGTTTTCCATTGTCGCCTCGGTCAGCACGCGGCCCATTACTTCCGTCTCCATGATTCCCTCCTGCGATGTGAATCCTTTCATTATAGCCTCCTGGCGGCGTATCGCCTCACGTTAGAATGCCCTTAACCACCTTGCCATGCACATCGGTCAGGCGGCGGCGGATGCCGTTGTGGTAGTACGTGAGCCGCGTGTGGTCGATGCCTAACAGGTGCAGCACGGTGGCGTGGAGGTCGTGGAAGTGGACACGGTTCTCGACCGCCTTCCAGCCCACGTCGTCGGTCTGACCGTAGGCGAAGCCATGTTTCAAGCCGCCGCCAGCCAGCCAGACAGAGAAGCCGTACTGATTGTGGTCGCGCCCCTCGCCGATCTTGTCGGCATCGGTCTGGGTGAATGGCGTGCGGCCGAACTCGCTGGTGAAAACGAGCAGCGTGTCTTCCAGCATGCCGCGCTGCCGCAGATCTCTGATCAGCGCCGCAAGCGGCTGATCGATCCGGCCCGCTTCCTGTCCGTGGTTCTGCTTCATGTTCTCATGCCCATCCCAGTTGATGCGTGGAGCGCCGAACGCGCCGCCGGAAAAGAGCTGCACGAAACGCACGCCACGCTCCAGCAGCCGCCGCGTGAGCAGGCAAGCGCGGCCGAAATCGCCCGTCTCTTTGCCGGCTAGCCCGTACAGATCCTGCGTGGCTTGCGTCTCCTTCCCCAGGTCGGCCACGTCCGGCACCGCCATCTGCATCTTGGCGGC